>JAKAMH010000061.1 GCA_021813005.1 bacterium | reverse complement strand
TTGCGTGAGGAGTCCAAAGAATATAGCGCAAAGAAAAAGGCTCCACTTGCTACCCTTCAAAAACCGTATAAGGAATAAAAAAAACAAGGTGGATGATGGAATGGCCAGCGGATGAGTCGAGAGCCACCTGGGATAAACCACCGTAGTGAACGAGCAGGTAAAGAGCACTGCCGATATAATACCCGCCCTTTTGCTGATAAATTCTTTTCCCAGCAAATAAATAATAAATATCGATATGCAATTTATAAAAATGAGGAAATACGCGATAAACAGTGGATTGCCCCGGCTCAAGAAAAATGGTACCGCAGAAATATAGTAGTAGATAGGTCCATGAAAAATACCGGAGACATCTGTTTTCGCACCGATAAGTGTTAACTTATGGAACATAACGATACCTTTTATAACCAGAAAGTCAATTCCCTGCTCAGGTCCAAAAAATAGATTTGATTTGAGGAAAGCGATTCTCAACAGAAAAGAGAATATAAAAAGCACACCCAGAAAAACCCAGAGTATATTTTTCCCATGCAGTTGTAATCTCATTTTTATCTTCATATCAATCAACAAACCGATATTTAATGAGCATTATAACTGCCTTCATCCCGTCATGTACTGTACGAAGTTTCTTCCCCTCTCTGTATCCTCTCGGTGTCGCATTGATCGGCACCTCGTATATTTTTAGTTTTTGTTTAAGAAGCTTTGCTGTAATCTCAGGTTCAAATTCAAATCCCCTCGCGCGAATTTTAAGATGTTCCACGGCTTTTTTGGGAAATAGTTTATAGCATGTCTCCATATCAGTAATCCACTGACCGTAAAGCATACTTGTCATAAAACTTAATATCCGATTTCCAAAATAATGCGTCATAAATCGAAATGTTTTTTCCTCATTCCTAAAGTGTGGGAGACGTTTTAGCCTCGTACCATAAATGACATCCCCCAGCTTCTTTCGCACAGAAACAACAAGATTTTTTATTTCATCCGGATTGTACTCTAGGTCCGCGTCCTGAATAATTATATGTGTTCCCTTTGCCTTCTGTATACCGAGGATTACAGCCGAGCCTTTGCCTTTGTTGCTTTTATGGGAAAGAACAATAATTTCCCCACGCTTATGTTTCATAAACTTCTTAATTTCAGCCTGCGTTTTATCCGTTGAACCGTCATTGACAATAATTATTTCTTTTTCTACTCCCGTTATTTGGAGATCAATTACCTTATCAAGTATTTTGCGTACTGTCTTCTCCTCATTATATACAGGGATTATGATGCTGAGTTTCATCAGTCTATTGTAGCGTAATTATACTTGCCGCACTATTGTGGAATACGACCTTGTATAAAGTCTGAGGAGACGGAAGAAAAGAGGCAGAACCGTTTATGTATAAATATTTTATTTTATCCTTCTTGAGTAGGGGTATTTCGTCGGCCAGGTAACCTTTCTTAATCTTAGCAACTACCTGTAGTCTTCTTGCCATTTCAGCAGTGACCAGTTGGCTATTGGCAGTTCCTGACATATAAAAATCACATCCTGTCAACATTTTACCCGGCGTGACGATACCGGTATATGGTTCATTAAGCGATAGAATAACATAAGGCGAATTCGCATTACAGGTAAAATATTGATAAGCAGCATATTGCAGATTATTAATACCGTGGAACCCTGATAAATACTCATCTTTCACTTGGGAGGTAACAGTCAACAACCATCGAGGAATCACAACAGCAACGATAAGAATCGTAACCAATGCAACAGTTACCTTACTTCTGTTTTCAAGAATCAAAGAAATACTGAGCGCCGTAAAGAAGCTTAAGATAAGTCCGGCGGGAAGAAAAAATTCCCAGATATTTGCTCCGCCCACATTCTGAAAAAATAGTACACCTATGATAAATCCTGAAAAAACAACCACATATAGAGGAATAAGTTTATTCCAGCCAATAATCACACGCATTTTTTTATATGGTAAAAGTCCAATAAGCTGTAAACCAAATTGCGCAATAAAATAAACTACTGTCATATAAATACCATACTGATAAAGTCGTATGTAATTGTGGTGTACAAAGTAAATGTCCCAACGAAGCTGCCAATTAAGAAGACCAAACGCACTCTGTGTAAGAAAATCCCTAGGTGTATTGAATGGAACAAAACTTAACCCACTTGTTGAGGTTATGTTTGGGAAAAAAGTAAGCGCCCCGAGTGCTCCAGCCAAGATAAAGGCGAGTACAATGCTATATCGTTTCTTGATAAATGAATATAAAGCGAGTGCTCCGAAACCCAAAAGAAAAGTGATTCCGGTATAGACCTTAAACTCCAAGAGAGATCCAAACATGAGTGCAATTATTAATATATATCGCTTTGGTAATTTACTTTTGAAGAGAAAGAGTAGATAAAAACCTACCAGACCAACAATAATTGAGTATGCATATGGCGGACTATCTACAAACTTTACAGAGTTGTTAATAATAGAATCAATGAAGAAACTCAATTTGTGATGTATCGCAAATGCAACCCACATTGAAGCATCTCCAGCAAAAAAAATGAAGAAGTATAGCAATCTAAGAAACATCTTATTATCATATACGGCTTTCCCTAGAAAATAACTTACAAATGCAAGCAGAACAGCCGCAAGCACATACATCCCGATAAACTGCGTCTGCAGAAGAGGGAGATGAAAGACCCTTACCAGTTCCGCGGTTACCAAATTAAACCAGTAGTGATAATTTTTTAGGGCAACTCCCGAGATCCCAGGCTCATTGGGCGGAAAGCGAGTAACAAGCTCCTGAACAAGTGCAGCATGCCAGATGTGGTCATTGGGATTATGAGCTGTTATGACAATTCCTTTAGCGGTTCTTAGCCCATAATCATAATATTGGAATGTCTGCGCAAATATGCCGACAGCCCCAAGGAATAAAAGAATAGGATCTGTAGAAAAAAGCGGTTTGAGAGTAAGTTTCCTGAGATTGATATATCGTCCTTTGAAGAATAGGAAGACAAATATAAGGAGGTAGATATAGCTAAGCCAACGAAGATGAAGTGTACCAAATATGTATCCTTGCCAAGCCCACAAGGTAATGCCCAAGACAAAGGCTACTACATGGACTGCGCCTCCCTCAATAATCTTGGTCCGCCCCAATACTGTCCGGCCGGGAATATAAAAAGCAAGCAGAATCGAAGCAGCAATTGCAACAAGAGACAACCAAAAACCAAAATCCGTGATACTAAACATAAGCAACCAATTTCTCAACTGTCTTTTTTCTCAAGAGATATAAAGATGCAACAAAAAGGATTGTCGCCGTAGTCAATAACTTGGCTATTCTTCTTATCGTTGTATCCTGAAAAACAACCTCTACTTTATGCTGCCCCGCTGGCACATCATATGTGATAACTCCCCGGTAATTTGGGTCCTGAAACTGGACTGGGGTCTTTACGCCATCCACATAGACATTCCAGCCGGGAAAATAGAATGTATAGTCCACCAAGCGGGAGGGTGTACTGGCATTAATTTCATAGATACGCTTCACTCCTGTAACCTTTTCTGAAACTATCTTGACTATTCCATTTATTACTGCTGTCTGCGCAGTTCGCGGAGGGTAGTCCTCTGTTTTTCCGGTCCAAATAGTATTCATATTGACGGAATAAAGATTTTGTAAATTTGCCTGATAGTAGGACTCCGGATGAATCGTATAATTTTTGCCGTACATCTGTGAGGAGCGCAACGCAAAAACTACCAGCAGCATCAGCATAAACGCCCACGCAAACTGCTTATATCGTTCAACGAGAATTGCCAGGATAACAGGCGGTACAAACATGACGACGGTAAACATACGCCAGGGAAACTGGATATTTGAAAGCAAAGGAACAATAGAATAAATAATTGCTGACGTTCTCAGCGTTAAAAATACACCAATTCCTCCAACTACGAGTACGGTAATGAGGAGTGCTTCGTATCTGTCTTTCTTGCTATGCCACCAGGCAAGACATGAGATAATTCCGGCTATAAGTAAAATTGTTTCCGGCAAACCGAACTGTAGTACATGTCCCCTGGTAAAAATATTGTCCTTGTAATAATAATACCATCGCGAGCTAAAGAAATTTGTAAAACCCATAAAGTCATTGGTCAATAGGTTTGTACTTGCTCCAAAATAGAAATATTTCTTTTCGAGGAAAAGTGGGAAAATATAGTAGCTTGCAATTCCAAGCCCCATAACAATTGTCGAAAGGAAGAGCAGTACTCTTGTTACCATTTTCTTAACAACCAGCTGCCTTTGATCACATTCTTGATAGAGTTGGTACAACAGAAAGATGAAGTACGGAAAAATAAAGACGCTGTATATGACCATCATCATGGGATGTGTCAGTATAAGGAGTGCAAAACCTGTCGCTAGCCAGAAAAACGAAGAAAGTTTTTTCCTGATAAATAGTCTCTGAATGAGGATAAGAATAAGAGGTAAAAGGAAAAGAGAGAATAATTCAGGGATAGCTCCCCGTATATAGGTATCAAGGATGCGAAACGGTGAAATAACTAGCAATAACGTTCCTAAGAAGGCAGAGACCGGCGGAAAATAGATTCGCAGGAAACGATAAAAAAGCAGATTTGCCAGTACCACTCCTTGCAATGTCAGAATATTGGCGCTCAGTACCGGATTCTTTGTTATTATGACAAAAAGAGCACCTATGTAGAGAGGTATTTGATGAGAAAAGATCCCGACAGGAAGCCCATAATTGGCAAAGTTATTAAGCCAGATGACCGGGAACTGTCCTTGAAGAAGTGCTGAGGCAAACTGTGCCATACCGCTAATATGAATAACTCCATCCATTGTCGCCGGCTCGCCTGTATTGATAAAGAGGTCAAAAACTGTCAGTATTGATATAATTAGCAGTGACAGGTAAAACAGGCGTTCAGATTTCATACTATATTAAGCTACCTATAGCGTAGCAAATAACTATGCAATTTAAAACTATCTCGAGGCGGTCACTACTCTTAGTTACGGTTGCCTTCATCTTGATATTTCTTTTTCTTGAACCAAAAATAGCGGCCAGAATCATCCCCTATGAAAGCCAGCGGCTTCTTACACAATTTATCAGTAGCACTGAACGTCAAAAAAAGATAAACAGTAGAGATTTTTGGCGGTTTCGTGAATTTTACTCTCCCGGCTCATATGTTTACAATCCAAACGGTGTTGCAACACCTCCGATACTCGTAAAACGCATAGCATCGCTTCCTTTTACGCCATCTCTATCGTTCACATCTCCTCGACTTTCAAGTGTTGGCGGACACACACCAATCGACTCACTGCCTAAGCAGTTGCAATTACCGGCTCCGTCTCAGGAAATACTCTTATCTACCTCGACGATATTCCTGGCAAAAGAACCGGACAATGCATATCTTCTCCTGTTTATCAAACCGATAAGTGAAATAAAAAAAGCCAACGGATTCCTCCAGCATGAATCGTCTGCAGACGACAAGACGGGCAACTTCTGGCTGGATGTTACGCTAATAACACAGTAACTATCCATACCTGCTGAGGATTTTCTTATCAGATATGCTAAAAAGCATCTTATATCGACTTCTATACTGTAATACTTTTCCAAGATGCAGCATCGCTTGTCCTAAGCCTTTCAGAAACGGACTGTCATTGTTTTTCAGCGCTTTGCCGATGTGATAAGGCAACCAAAAGATATGTGAGAGTAGAAGTGTGGTATCCGTGATGTTTAGCCAGACAAAGAAAAACTGATTCCGATAGGCAGTGACTTTTATCTGTTCTTCAGTCGAGGCCTTTTTAATAGACCCTGAGTCGTGCTTATGCTCAACAATGCTCTTATTTTCAAAAATGATTTTGTAACCTGC
>JAKAMH010000060.1 GCA_021813005.1 bacterium | reverse complement strand
TGCGTAAGGTGAGTTATTAATAAGGGCATACAAAACTCTATCACTACATAGCAATAGAGTTTTGTATGGGAAAGTTGTTGTAGGAGAGATTATGAGGCTCGTGATGAGTGGGTGGATTTTTTGGCGGATTTGCGCTACTATAGAAAGATGTCGAAGGACTCGTTTATTGCTGTCGGGATCGGATTTGTGGTCCTCCTCCTACTCGGGGCGATTATAATCAATCTGCCAACAAATGGAGGTCGCCAAAACAACCAGGGTCAGCCGCAGCCAACTGCTGCAGCCGCCAATGCCAAGCTGCAGATCATCGACGAGAAAACCGGTACCGGTCCTGCCGTCAAGTCGGGTGATACGATCACTGTCAACTATACCGGCAGCCTCGCAAACGGTAAAGTCTTTGACACCTCGGTCGGTAGGCAGCCCTTTACCACCAAAATCGGCGCCGGGCAGGTCATTAAAGGCTGGGACGAGGGGCTAATCGGTATGAAAGTCGGCGGTAAGCGTAAGCTCGTCATCCCGCCAAACCTTGGTTACGGTGCCCGGGGAGCCGGCAGCGCTATCCCCCCCAATGCCACCCTCACCTTTGAAATAGAGCTCCTCAGCATCCAGTAAAAACTATTCCTCGTTTGTCCTCAGAGCCTAATTGCGGTATAATAGGCCGATCGTATGGCGATTCAGGAGCGGACAAAGCATGAGAGCACCATATCCACCATTCTTGTTTCAAAAGAGCAGCAGAAGGGCAGACTGGATTTAGGCCGCAAAATCAAACATATCTCTCCTTTCGAGACAACTATCATGCCTGGTTCTCTTACAGTAGCCGAGGATTATCTCCGGGAGGGTCGAGGACTCATAGTACCCATCAATCATTTCTCTTATCCTGATCCTATCAATGCTATAACAGCGCTCGTGGAAGCAAGCGACACGTTTAATGCCCGACGCATACTCATACCGGCAACGCTCAAAGTTCACAAAGCGCTCGACCGGGTGAGGGCAATCGATAAAGCGAGGCGTATCGGCATAGACGTGCTGGGAATTATGACCGAAAGCAGCAAGCAAGTGGTAACTGACAAACATGGCAACACTATCAATCCGAGAGCTCTCTATAGAGATTATCTAAATCTGAGTGCTGGTGTCCTCAATCATGGAGGGATTGTTGTCCTCTCTTCGCAGGGAGGTAGGCGCGAAAGACTCGTCTATAAGGACGCAGAAAAACGCGCAGTGGATGCTCTGACCCGTTGGCGCGGCCTTGATGAAAACACCAAGCTCGCCGTAATGCCAATTTCTATCTTCTATGAAAATCCAGATAGGAAAGTAAATAAAGGCTTTAATCTTTTTGTCCGCCGGCATGTCGTGTTTGGAAAAACAGAAGCATATGAGGTAGTTAGAGACAGGGTCATAGAGCACAACGCAACAACCGGCGATAAGACAACCGTAGATGAAGAAATCTTCCGCATGTTAGCTGCCAACCTTCCAGACAGCATGCTCGGCGAAGAACTCAAAAGCATACCAAAAGCTGCTGTTATCTTCGCCCGCTGACTCGACACAATTTCCCGCTCCCACTATACTACTGTTATGTGGACTATTCTCCTCCCGGTACTTGAGCTGGCAATTCTCTTTCTTCTCTCGGGATTCCTGACCCGCCGATTGTCCCGGCTCTTCCACCGCCTCACCGGCAGCCGCAAAATGACAATTTATTTCATCTCTATCCTCTTTCTACCCGGCACGCTTATAC
The DNA here is from genome assembly GCA_021813005.1 of bacterium. Classification (GTDB taxonomy): domain Bacteria; phylum Patescibacteriota; class Microgenomatia; order Levybacterales; family UBA12049; genus JAKAMH01. The sequence continues at coordinate 4,161 of JAKAMH010000060.1, read as the reverse complement.
ATGAACTGTCCCATTTTCTCATGGCCGTCGTGCTCTTTGTCCCGACAGGCCGACTCTCTCTTATCCCGGAGATGCAAAGCGAGTCGTCACTTCGCATGGGCTCGCTTGAGGTGGGAAAGTCCGATCCTGTTCGCGGAATCCTGGTGGGAGTAGCCCCGATCATCATCGGTACAGCTCTTATCGTCGGCAGCTTGTATCTTGTAATCCAGTATGGGTGGCTCACCAGTTGGTGGAGCTATATCATCATGGGATTCGTACTTTTTGAAGTGGGCAACACGATGTTTTCAAGCCGCAAGGATCTGGAGGGAGCGCTGGAACTGCTCCTTCTGGGTATGATCCTTGCTATCGCGCTTTACTTCGTCGGCGTCCGGCCGCCCCACATCAACTGGCAGGCACTTCTGACCCCACCCATACAACATCTGCTTCACGAGGCGAGCATCTACCTGGCCATTCCTGTCGTTATCGACCTGGCAATCCTCGGCGTCCTCTCCGCCGTCAAGAACCCGGTGTACTAGTGGTTCAGATTGACGAAGAGAGGTGGCTCACATATAATTCGCGTATGCATGTCGACTTTCTGGACACCCATATACCTTCAGGAGAGATGGTGGGAATTATCAATGAATACCTTCCGCATATGAAGCAAGTAGCAAAATCACACGTTCCTCTTGCTTATCTGCGGAGCCTTCCTGTCACTCGCCGCAATCTCAATAAGACGTTTACACTCCTTCCCACGTCTCCCCCGCAGAAGCCTGCTACATTTGAGCCTGAGATCACGTTTATCGGCAGCCTTGATGATAGTACCGAGATGGGTATCCCCTCTCAAGTCCACCAGGGACTCGCCTTAAGTGAAGGAGACCGGCCGTTTGTGACAGAGAAGGGGAATAGGCTGCACGCATTTACATATGGCATCAGAAATGAAATTTTTGATAACGAAGATGCACCGTTGTACCAACAAACAGAGCATTTCATTATTTATGGCAGCCCAGAAGGCTTGGATAATAAGGAGCACAGATATGCCCTTACTATTATAAGCGAAGCAAAGCCCACATTTGGAGAAGAAACAGGAGAGGTACTCGATATCGTTTCCAACTCTATTAAAAAGGTTGAGGGTAAACACGACCTCGGCACGGAGTTTATGACTCCTGCTGTCGTGGAGGATTTTCTCAAAACAGTTGACAGGATTGTTAGAAATGCGGAAAATCAGCCTGAAATCAAAGCATTTATGCACTCACACAGTTCCGCACAAGAGCCCGCTTCATAGCTGTGCTACAATAACCGCATGTCCGATATCAAGACACTTACCGAGAAAATTAAGAAGTTCAGAGACGAACGTGACTGGATGCAATTTCACAACCCCAAAGACATGGCAATCTCCCTCTCTCTTGAGGCAGCAGAAGTGCTTGAGCATTTCCAATGGAAGTCACCCGACGAAATGGATGTGTATGTCAAGACGCATAGAGACGAGATAGGCGACGAACTAGCAGACGTCGCCAAATATCTCTTTGAAATTGCAGACAATCTTGGTGTTGATCTTGCCCAGACGATTGAGAAAAAGATGGCAAAAGACGCTAAACATTACCCTATCGAGAAGTCCCGCGGCAGGCATACCAAATATACCAAACTCTAGAATACTTAAAGAAGAACTTATTTATTTTCTTGCGGCTGAACTGGAGGCAATGGCTTGGCGCTCTCAATTTCAAAGTATACCAAATCGATACTAGAACCAGGTCCATACGATTTCCTTATAACAGGTTGCCCCTTTGGAAACTCACTAAAGTAAGTTGTTCTATCTACCACAAATCCACTTCCATCTGTTATGGCACCTGTTTGAGGGGATGCTGAAAATTTATACACCGTCATAGAATTACTGGAACCCTTTTCACCGGTGTTTACCGCATCTTTATACAATTTGCTTCTTAATTCTATCAGCTCTTGTTCATCGTAGTCGATAAATTCAGGCATTTCAATATAATAGTCTACGTCTAGACCTTGGTCCGCTCCTCCTTCAACTCTCGTAAGGTATAATAATTGAGATGTAGTTCCTGCACGTAATACAGATCTGGTTCTCTTTATATTACCTGCATATACATTATCTGTAATCACAAATTCCGGATTCTCAGTCATTAAGGAGTCAATTCCATTTCTCATTTCCTGAACAAATTCCCTACAGTCTTTCTTTAGAAAATCAAAATTTGCCCGCACTTCGTCCTGTTTCCTGATGAAAGGATCCTGATCCAAATCCTCTTGATCTACTCCACTTGGTGTTTCTGGCATATCCGCATGATAGCACAACTATACATAAAGTCAATGTCAGTGCGCCTTTGGTAACTGTTCACGCTTCTGACACGATCTTGTCATCCTGAAGCTGAGAGCCGAAGGACCTTGTTGAAAGAGATTCTTCCCCCGCTAAGCGGGGTCAGAACGACAGTTTTATGTTAGGATGTGAATAGTTACCGTTGCAGACTACACTTAAAAGCCAATTAATCAGATGTAATTTTTCATCTCCTTGAGGCTAATTTGTGCTACAATACACCTTATGAAAAACATCTGGAGAGATTTACAAAAGCCTATCATGGCGCTTGCCCCCATGGAAAACGTCACGGATACCGTCTTTCGGCAGATTGTCTCGGAGGCCGGGGCACCTGACGTCTTTTTTACAGAGTTTACCAACTGCGACGGGCTTTTCTCCCCGGGCCGCCGGGAGACAGAGCACCGGCTGCAATATACGGAAGCGGAGCGGCCGCTCATCGCCCAGATCTGGGGCATCCACCCGGAAACGTATTTTCAGGCCGCCCGCCTGGTGGCGGAGATGGAATTTGACGGGGTAGACATCAACATGGGCTGTCCTGACAAGGCAGTCATCCGGGCAGGCGCCTGCTCGGCACTGATCAAGAACCACGACCTGGCCAAAGCAATTATTGACGCGACAAAAAGAGGAGCCAAAGGCCGTATCCCCGTCAGTATTAAGACACGCATCGGGTTTGGCAGCATTGCCACCGAGGAATGGATTGGATTTCTGCTTTCGCAGCATCCGGATGCGCTGACTGTACATCTGCGCACAGTTCACGAACAATCAATGGTCCCGGCCCACTGGGAAGAAATGGAGAAGATTGTCCGGCTTCGAAACCGGATAAGTCCTGAGACAGTGCTTCTTGGTAATGGTGACGTCCGGTCTTTGCCGGAGGGCCAAGAACTCTGCTCCCAATATAAGATAGACGGCATCATGCTGGGCCGCGCTATTTTCCAAAATCTCTGGCTCTTCAACCCGGACTTTGATCCCGCGACAGTCACTGTCCATGAACGGCTCGGTATGCTGCTTAAGCACATCGATCTCTTTGAGGAGACGTGGCACGATCCCAGACGCTTCCAGACAATTAAAAAATTCGTCAAAGCCTATGTCCACAGCTTCCCCGCTGCCTCCCAGTGGCGGCAGGAGATGATGGAGACGGGGGATATCGAGGAACTCAGGCAAAAAGTACGGGAAAAACTTAAGGAGACAAAATCCCTACCAGTTTATCAAACTCTGCAATAAAAAGAAATAATAATTATCACAGAAATACTGCTCTGATGGGATTATCGTAAGTGGAGATGGGCAAGAGCAAAGAGACAGAATTTAACAAAGTAATACGAGAACATACTCCTTGCACCGCACCGCCTCCCTACCTCACGCAACCCAGACGTAACCCCTTTGCCTTCCAGGCACCCGAACACCCTGAGAACTACCCCACTGTTCCCGGAAAATTCTCAGATGTCAAAGACCAGGGATTTGTCAGGGATGATGCTGTCAAAATGTATAAAGGCACAGATACAAAAGAAGATACGCAGGAAATATCGAATCCAGTAGCACCGGGCCGGACGTTTTTCCTCTCGGAACTTCACCGGCTCTACCAAGGCCACTAACAAATGACCTTACTGCAATACTCTTGCGACTGTTATCATATACACAGCAATTTCATTTTCAATAAAGTAGGGCATCAAATATCCGGAAATAATGTTTTTGGTAAAATCCTTATCTAAGACTTTATATAGCACGTCCTTTACCAGTAGTGGAGATGAAAGATAGAATGTAGCCATCTTTTCAAACCGTTGAAGTGTCGGAAGAATAAATTGTGATACATTTTCTTCATCAACAATTTCGAATTTTGTATCATGGAGCTTTCT
>JAKAMH010000059.1 GCA_021813005.1 bacterium | reverse complement strand
AGTAAAGCACCCGGAACCTGATCGTACCCCGGACTTTCTTCAGAGGTGAAATGACAGCCTCTGTATACTTCTTGTCAATATCGGTGATCACATAGCCGACTTGCTCGTTTGTTTTCAAATATTGCCCCTCGATATTGCAATTATGTTCAGCAAGGACAGCATTGACGGAGGCGAGCCTGCCGGGAATATTTTCGTGGATATGAAGCAGTCTGTGGGTATTTTTCTGGGGCGGCAGCTGGATATTGGGAAGATTGACGCTTAGAAATGTATTGCCGCTATTGATGAAATCAATAATTTTCCCCGTGACAAATTCAGCGATATTATGCTGTGCTTCAAGCGTACTTCCTCCGATATGTGGCGTGAGTATCACATTGGGTAAATTCTGAAGTTGAGAGACAAAGGGTTCGTCCGCCCCTTTTGGTTCTTTAGGAAAGACGTCGACTGCCGCCCCCCGGATTTTGCCGGTCTTGATGTGTTTGACCAGGGACGGGATATCGACCACAAATCCCCGGCTCAGGTTGAGAAAGATGACGCCGGTTTTCATGAGCCGAAACTGCCTGTCTGTAATAAAGTTTTTGTTGTCCGGACTACCGTCAATATGCAGTGTCACAATGTCTGATTTTTTGAGCAGTTCGACAAGTGTCCGGCAGCGTTTGGCATTTCCCAGGGCAAGCTTTTCCACTTTGTCATAAAAGAGTACCTGCATGCCGAGCGCTTCAGCGATAACGGATAGCTGCGAGCCGATATTGCCGTAGCCGACAATCCCGATTGTTTTGCCTCTGACTTCGTTTTGCCCTTTGGCTGACTTATGCCATACTCCCCGGTGCATTTCGTTGTTTTTCTCCGGAATGGCGCGGATAAGCATCAGTATTTCCCCTATCACCAGCTCGACTACACTTCTGGTATTGCTATACGGGGCGTTAAATGCGGCTATCCCCCTACGTGAGGTTTCCGTAAGATCAATCTGATTGGTGCCTATACAGTAGGCGCCTATGCTGAGCAGCCGTTGGGCTTGCCTGAGAAGCGAAGGCGTCACATATGTTCTGGAGCGAATGCCCAGAATATGCGCCTCAGCCAGACGGGGACCAAGTTCATCTTCAGAGAGACTTTTTTCATAATAGGAAACTTGATATCCTTCTTTCTCAAAAAGTTTGACAGCCAGGTTGTCGATGTTCTCAAGCAGTACCACCTGGATTTTTGCTTTGGGATAGGAATATGTATCGGAATTTTTAGCTTCGTACAAAAAGTCGTCGAAAGTAGCAATGACCTCATCTGCTTTGGTTGCCACAGATTCGCGGAAGACGTTTTCCGTCAACGCTACAAAACGGTTGGCAACACCCAGGGCTTTCATCTGGTAATCCGTATATCCGTCCCCAATGACTGTAATATCGCCGCTTAACTTAAGTCGTCTGGCAGCCTTAACCTTGCCGTTTTTTTGAGCCAGTGGATTTTTGCTGTCGTAGCCACTGATCTCTCCTTTCCTGTCATACACAAAGTTATTGGCCAGGATGTGGTTTTCTGCTATACCGTACTCTTGGACGATAGGGGCGATAATCTCTTTAAAACCGCCGGAAATGATATATATCCTGCCGGCATTTTGCCTAAAAAACATTTTATTCCGTCTCACGGAGGCGGTGATTTGCGTTTTTAAGACTTTCGTAAGCCGGTCTATGTGATGTTTTTTGGGCGAGAGAAGTCGCATACGTTTCTCTAAACTTTTGTTAAACGGCAGCTTCCCTTCCATGCCAAGTCTCGTGATCTCGGCAATCTTTTGAGTAATTATCTCCCGTTTTGGATGATCGGCAAGCGTGATTTTTGCTAGCTCGTCAAGTGTTTCGGAGGAAATAAACGTACTGTCAAAATCAATGAAGAGATATTGCTCTGTCCTCATTTCTGTATATTATACATAACTTTCAGACTGTGTATAGCTGGAAATTGCGGCGTAACAGTTCACAGTTCTAACATAACACCGTCATCGCGAGGTCGCCTGAGGCGACCGTGGCGATCTTTTGGAAGGGAGATTGCTTCCCCCGCTAAGCGGGGTCGCAATGACAAAATCGTGTCAGAAGTGTGAACAGTTACATCGCGGCACCTTCGTTGACAGAATTGGGGATGATTGTGTACTATTATGGTAAGAAGATATAGTAAACAATGAATGCTGTTGTTATTTTTGTCGTCTCGGTATTTGTAGGATATATTTTTTTCCTCTATTTGTCTCACCCTGAAAAAAAGAAAAATAAGGTCCCACACCTAAGAATTGGTAATGTAGAGCTTCTGCCTAACTTTAAAATACATTTCCGGAGCAAAACATATCATCTGCATCATTGGCTGACACTGTCTCTTCTAACGGCCCTGGTACTGACTACGTTTGAGGGATTTAATCATCTGATACTACTTAAGGGTATCGCCATCGGTGGCATACTGCAAGGGCTTCGCTATCCGGATAGATTCAAGATCCGCCATCCTCGTCAAAAATTGTACGACTGATTACAGCAGTATTGCACGGGCGTGCTATAATCAAGCCGGTAGATATGCAAACACTTCGAATTCTCGGTGTTCTTTTGGTTGTCCTGGCGGGAGTTCTCCTGCTTAAGCAGTACATCTTACCCTCCTCCGCCTCTCCGGTGAAGACAGAGACAGCGCGGGATAAGAAAGAAATGATTAAAACAAATCCTTCCCCAAGACCAGTCAATGATTCTGTAGTTACGTCTATTCCGACCGCTACTCCTGTTCCTCCGACCAGTACGCCGGAACCCACCCGCTCCGCCTCCGGTCTTGCTCCTTACCGCTATCCCAACGCCAGTGTACAGGAAGACTCAGAGGCGGAGCTTAAGCTTGTCTCAAATGATAGTGCCCAGACAATAACTGATTGGTATAAAAACGTTATCTCATCTCAGGGCTTGCATACGACCTCCTTTGTGCAGACGTCGTCCAATGACAATATCCTTAATAAATTGGCAGCCGGACTAAACGGCGGCGGGCAGATAACCGTCACGATCTCCAAGCCTCAAGCGTCAGGTAGCGTCACGATTGATGTCATCATATCTCACTCTTGACAGTTGAGTGTGCGGATGATACTATTCAGTCCAGATCCCCTGCCCCCAATCCCTGCCTCTATTAATACATGGAAGATTATGCCAACCAATCAGCGCAGGTGACACGCAAGGTCTCTCCTTTTCTGAGAATCTCCCAAGTCTTCCGTGGAAAAGTATCTTCGATGAAAGAAAGTGACATGAGGCAACATCTCAGCGCTCCGTCTCTTTTCAGGAATCCAAGAAGGACAATTTATCTGCTCCTCGGCGTGATTGTGGTTCTGATCTTGACAACAATTTATTTATCAGTCAAAGCCTCAAGAACTTCGCCTGTTACGTCTTCTGTCCAATCAGCCAATACGGTTTCTCAAGTTCAGCTCAAAAAACCTTTAGCCCAAGAGAAACTTAATAAAAAGTTTTCTTTCCCGATTAGAGATAACAGCGGCAAGCTGATTGGAAATTTGTCTTATGTTCTTGAAAATGCTGAACTTCGCGACCAGATCATTATAAATGGGGCTCAGGCGACGTCTGTAAAGGGACGGGAGTTTCTGATTCTCAATATTAAGATTACCAACAACTACAAGCAACAGATTACTATTAATGCCAGAGATTATGTCAGGCTCATGCGAAACGGAACCAATGAATTACTGGCACCGGACATCCATAATGATCCGGTTGATGTTCAGGCAATTTCAACCAAATATACCCGTCTTGGCTTTCCGATCAATACAACAGATAGAAATCTGAAACTGCAAGTGGGAGAAATTAATGGCAAAAAAGAGATCATTCCTCTTACCTTGCAATAAACGATATGGCAACCGGACAGTATTCGACAGTCAAGATCAGTCAGGAATTACTCAGTGAGATCTTAGACGCGCTGAAAAACATTCGCGGTTATGGAAGTGTGGAGATTTATGTCCAAAACAGTGAGGTCGTCCAGATAACGGAACGCAATATCAAAAAAACGGCCAAACAGGAACAAAGTCATACCCAGGCACAAAAATAGGTATTGACAAAGCTTTTTTACTTATATATAGTGATACAAAGTAGTGCGAAACACTACAAAGTAGCGTAAGGGCCGACCGCACACGGAGGCATCTTTTTACAGAACTATCTCGGTAATTCTGTATGAGGATGCCTTTTTTGATTGTTTTAAAGGGATAAAGTGTAAGAGACATTACTGAAGGGTTTCAACGCAGAGAGTATGGTATACCCGATGACAAAACAACAGTTGGCGACAAAGACAAGAACGGAGACATTTCCGGCTAAAGAGATGAATTAGCCCGGGATGCCTCCGTTTTTTTATCTAGGCATCAGGCTCTAGACAAGAAACGGTAGGTAAACGAAGTGCTTGTAGGTTTTGGGCTACAAGACTCTATTCAGGAGAGGAGGTGAATAACATAATGACAATAAATTCAAAAATCGCAACAGCTATCGCAACCGGCGCAGTCTTACTGAATGCTTTAGCTCCAGCAGCTTTTGCTACAACAATCACGGTTACTGGAAATGGTGACTCGTCTTCAAACTCTGTTAATGTTTCTAATACAAACACGACATCAGTAACGCAGACAAACTCATCTACCATTAACAATGTTGTTAACTCAACAGCTGATACAGGCGGAAACGAAGCCAATAGAAATACTGGCGGAAACAGTTCTGTTGACACTGGAAACGCAACATCGAAAGTTAACGTCACAAACGCAGCGAATTCAAACACTGCGGACGTGGCAAACTGCAACTGCAATGGTGGCAGCACCAACGTCAAAATTTCTGGAAACGGTGTTGATTCAACAAACAGTGTAGATCTGAACTCTGAGAAGGGAACAACAAATTCTCTGTCTGTTAACCAACAGAATAGCTCATCAGTCTACAATGGAGTTACATCGAATGCTACGACAGGCGATAACGAAGCCAATAGAAATACTGGCGGATCATCCTCTGTCACCACAGGCGATGCCAAATCAGTTGTCACCGTTTCAACTCAGGCAAACAACAATGCTGCACAAGTCGGTAACCCGGCGGGTGGAAATGCAGGCGGTGGACTCGGAGTTGTAATTGCCGGCAACGGTGATTCAACAGATAACTCAGTTGATCTTAATGCTCATAACTCAGTCATGTTGACTCAGTCAAACAGCTCAAATATCAACAATACAGTTGAGTCAAACGCTGAAACAGGCAATAACAAAGCCAATAGAAATACTGGCGGAAACAGCTCTGTAGACACTGGTAATGCGACATCAAAAGTCAATGTTACCAATGAGCCGAACTTCAACGCAGCAAACGTTGATGACTGCGGATGCACCACCGACCTTCTTGCAAAAATTGCAGGAAACGGTGTTGATTCTGAGAGCAGTATCAATGCGGATCTCGGTAACTCGTTAACAGTCGGAACCTCAAACGGTTCATCGATCTATAACGGTCTTACCCCGAGAGCATTGACAGGTGGCAATGATGCTAAGCGCAACACAGGGGCAATTGTCGGAATTGATCCGGTAACTGTTACCACTGGTGACGCACTGAGCAACACCACTGTTCACAATTCAGGGAACACAAATAGCTTTGGGCAGCCATTCTCTATGCCGGATTTCGGAAATGTGAATTTCACAGCCGACTTCCAGTCCTTCTGGGCAGCATGGATGAGTTGGTTTAGTTCTCACAGCTAAAATCTGAGGATGTAGGGTGATCCTGCTAGCACTTCGGCAGGACACTCTACACCCAAGGACATAATAAATAGAATTAAGAATTAAGAATTAAGAATTAAGAATTAAGAATTAAGAATTAAGAATTAAGAATTAAGAATTAAGAAATGAAAAAAATATTTATAATATTACTTACCTTACTGTTTGTCTTTATACAGACTGGGGT
>JAKAMH010000058.1 GCA_021813005.1 bacterium | reverse complement strand
TGGACGCGTACTATAATGATCATAGTTGTTATCCTCTTTCGCTGCCCTTCGGGCGAACCTGGCAGGAGAATGGCGTGACGTATATGCAGAAGGTTCCCCAAGATCCAGATTGCGCCAATAACCCAAACTCGTGTTATATCTATCAAGTTGACACGAGCCAGACATGTCCGCAGTGGGAAATAACTTATGTCAAACAGACTGCCTCCAAAGTAACGTCCACAGACTGCCCTCTCAAGTCATTTCCCGCCTCCTGTACACCATCCAATTATGATGGTACCTGGGCATGTTTCATCGGCGGATCAGTCGATTGTAATTATGTTTCCTCACAACCGCTTTTTACCCCTGTCCCGACGACAACGCCGGGCTCCCCAACAGTCGCACAGACTCCGACTATCGCTCTGACGCCTACGTTAACTCCCGCTCCTACTCCCACTCCCACCCCTACTACGCCGCAGTGTAACGGTGTGAAGCGATATGCCTGCACGGGCGGCCCGCCGGCTCGCTGTAACCTTGTGCCTGAGGGAAGCGGTGTCTACTGCACCTCTGATTGTAATGGGCAGTGCCTGTAATAAATCAAAATGCAAAAATCAAAAATCAAAAACAAAACAAAAAATCACACATTAAGTATTTTGAATTCTTGGCGAAGCGATGATGGATTTACGCTCATAGAGCTCATCCTTGTAGTGGCCTTGTTTAGCGCCTTTGTCATGGCGCTTCTGACAGTTCTCAATCCGCTGGAGCAGTTTAAAAAATCCAACGACGTCAGACGTAAATCTGATCTGGCTCAGATCCAGCGAGCGCTTGAAACATACTACCAGGATCATGGCAGCTATCCGACAAACGCATCCCAATGCACTTATGAAATCAAAGGCAGTAACGGTGATGGTAATGATTGCATAGAATGGGGCAGGTCCTGGCAGCCATATATGAATGTCCTGCCACAGGATCCCAACTCTGCCAAATCATATGTCTATTACATGCCTGATACTGCAAATGGACAAACCTATTACTTATATGCTAGCCTGGATAGAGGAGCGAAAGATCCGCAGGCGTGTAACGGCGGTAGCAAATGTACCAATGTACCATCGGGAGCCACATGCGGAGATGTTTGCAACTTTGGAGTATCGAGCCCGAACGTCTCACCTTGATTAAAGGATTTACGATATATGATTCATGATTTAAGAAAAAAAACAAAGGGGATAAATATTCATAAATCTTGTCTCCTAAGTCCTAAATCAGAACGTGGCTTCACCCTCATTGAGCTTCTTATAGTGATTGCTATCATTGGTATCCTGACAACACTTCTTATGGTCAATTTCATCGGCATTCGCCAGCGGGCGCGGGATGCAGAACGCAAATCAGACCTTCGCCAGATTCAGGCGGCTCTTGAGCTTTATCACGCGGATACAGGAACATACCCTTCTACCCTTCCCGTATGTGGTTCGACTTTCTCGAGTAACGGCGTTACATACATGCAGAAAATTCCTTGCGATCCGCTTAATTCTGGAGACTTCCGTTACACATATACGTACAACGGTTCCACGTATAATCTTAAGTCGTGCCTTGAGAATGTAAATGATTCGCAAAAAGACACTACAGATGACACGGCATACTGTGCATCTGGAAGTACTACTGACTGGTCTTATACGGTAACAAACCCTTAAGAGATGAGAATTGAAAGATGAAAAATGGTAGATATCTTAGAGATGAGAGTAAGAACCTGTGCTAATTACGGATGGAAGGATGATTTTTCCGAAAAACTCAGGGAATTTGCCGTCAGAATTATCCGTTTAAAGAGTACTACGGCGTGGACTCCTGCCGAATTTTTGAGTGCCTTTAAGTTCATAAGGACATCAACCTCAGTTGGGGATAGTTTCTTTGCAGCACAAGATGCCCCGTCTTATCGTAAAAACAACTAGGCAAAATATATGACAAACCTGAAAAGAAATAATCACCTTTCATCTCGCGTCTCTCGTCTCGCGTCTCTCGTCTCTCATCTTTCATCTTCTGAGGGTTTTACTCTCATCGAGCTTGTTATCGTCTTTACGATCATTATTATTCTCTCATCCGTCGGTCTCGCCTCCTTCTCCTCGTATAGTAAACAGCAGGCGCTCCAAACGGCTGCTTTTGATGTAGAGACGATGATAAATGTTGCCAAGTCAAGGACGCTTTCTCAAGTAAAGCCTGGTGATTGCTCCGGTTTGACGCTTGAGGGATACGAGATTATCTTCAATAAGAGCACCGGGCAGTATAATCTGCAAGTACTCTGCGGTGGTACATTTTTTCCCGTGCCGTCCGCCAAAACACTGCCAAACGGTATTTATTTTGATGCCTCAACTGTGGATAGCATCACATTTACCGTATTTGGCGCCAGTCCGTCAACCGGCGGGCAGGTTATTGTAAAAGAAAATGGCCTTGCCACAACCAAAACAATAACAGTATCGACACTGGGGAGTATCACGCTGGAATAGCAAATGAAAGGACAGACAATTATTGAAGTATTGGTGGCGCTTGGCGCGGCGGTTGTCGTGGTGACAGCCATTGCTATCGTCGTCATTTCGGCTATCAATAATACGCAGTATAGTAAAAATCAGAACCTTGCCACCCAGTACGCACAGCAAGGCATGGAGATTCTCAGGCAGATCAGGGATAGTACCTACGCGACATTTAATACGTATAACGGCACGTATTGTCTGGATAAAGACCAGACGGTTCTGGGAGGCACGGTTGTTGACTGCACGACCCCCAATGTTGACAGTTATATCCGCAAAGTTGTAATTGAGAAGTCATCTCCTGGGTGCGGTAATGTGATCACCAAGGTGACGGTGCAGGTATCCTGGACAGATGAAAAATGTACCTCAGGAAGCTACTGCCACGCAATTGAGACAACCACTTGTATGGGACCGGCAGATGTGGTGCCGACCCCGTAAGATATATGATAAACCTGAAAAGAAACAATCATCTTTCAACTTTTATCTCCTGTCTCCCGTCTCTCATTTCCCGTCTCCCGTCAGGAGAGGGCTTCACGCTTATCGAGATGTTGGCGGTTATGGTGGTTTTTGCCTCAATTGGTACCATTATTATCTCAACTATCTTTATCTCTCTTCGGGGGAGTAAGAAGTCTGACTCTGTCACGAGTGTTCGTCAGAATGGTAACTTTGCGCTGTCGCAAATGGTCAAAACCATCCGGTATGCCAAGACACTGGATAACCCGTATCCCTGTGTCCTGCCTCCTCCACCTACTCCCGTGCCAAGTTATCAGTCAATTACCGTGACCGGTTATGATAACTCACAAACGACATTTACCTGCACGACGGGATTGGCGGGCACAATCAGTCAAAATAATCAGTCTCTTTTGGATACTTCTTCCTCCGGTGTCAGCGTGAGTTCGTGTTCAATTACGTGTTCCCAGAATTCGGAAAGCACTCCCCCTACGGTCAGTATCTCTTTTACGCTTTCCCCCAGGACCGGGGCCGGCTCTGCAGACGCGTCAACGGCAATTCCCTTCGAAACGTCCGTGACTCTCAGAAATGTCTCCCAATAGTATCCCGACAAGTTGACAGATGTCTGGGCTGTTGCTACGATAATGATGAGGCTTTCTGCCTCCCAGAATGACAATGCAGCACCGAAAATCAAGCCTTCGCCGACCCTTCGACTACCAGCAAGGCCAGATGTTGCTTATTGTGGTACTCGTAATGGTGGTCGTGCTTACTGTCGGACTGTCTGTGGCGACGCGGAGTATTACCAATCTTCGCTCGACTACCGAGGAAGAAAATGCGCAGCGTGCCTTTTCCGCGGCTGAGGCAGGAGTTGAAATAGCGCTCAAAAATGGCTACAGCGCAAATGATGTGATCGGCTCATTTACCAATAGCGCCAAATATGATGCGACGGTGGCTACAGCCGGCGCTGCCACACAGTTTCCGCTCAATAACGGAGAAGCTGTAGGTAAGGATACCAGTGAAGATATTTGGCTCTCAGACTATCCGGCATACGACAACCCATGGACAGGTACATTTACCATCTATTGGGGTTCTGCATCATCCAATAACTGTCAGACTGTAGAAGCCAACAATACTATGGCTGCCCTTGAGATCATCGTTCTCTCAGGCTCGACAACCAGTCCGACCGTCAGCCATTACGCGTATGATCCCTGCAGTCAGCGTCAGTCAAACAATCAGTTCAGCACTCCCGTATTCAACCCTCCTCCGGTCAACGGAGTATCCTACCTCTATGCGACAAATGGCATAGCAGTAACCAATGGCCTGCTTGCTCGTATTATACCGGTCTATGCATCGGACAAGTTTTACATAACCGCGAATAGCAAGCTACCGGGCCAGGGGACGAATATTACGTCTACCGGCACGTCGAATAATTCAGAAAGGAAACTTACACTCTATCAAGGTTATCCGAAAGTTCCTACAGAGCTCTTCCCGTTTGTGATTTTCTCACCTAAATAGATGAAAAACAAAGTATTCGGACTAGACATTGGTGTTACCTCCGTTAAGGTTGTCGCGCTTCATAGAGAAGGAAAAGGCTTGTTTTACGACGCATCAATGAGTTACCCGTCCCCCTCCAAGGGCATGCTCTCTGAGTCGCCGGTGGACCAGGAGGAAATGGCCCAGACTATCCGTAAAGTTGTGCTTGATGCCAAAATAGAAGCAGTGAGTGCCAATGTGGCGTTGCCGGATAACCAGGTTTTTACCAAAGTGGTAGAAATGCCGGTTTTGTCAGACAAAGAGCTTTCCTCTGCCATCTATTGGGAGGCAGAGCAATACATTCCGGCTTCACTTGATACGATGACACTTGACTGGAAGATTCTTCGCCGTCAGCCGGAGGCGCAGACTGAGCCTAAAATGCAAGTGCTCCTGGTGGCGGCGCAAAATGCGGTGGTCGGTAAATATCAAAACGTACTTAGTATGGCAGGATTTACTATCAACGCTGTCGAGACTGAGATATTGTCTGTGATCCGGGGTGTTCTTCTTTCCGGTAGTACACAAACTGTTTTTATTATCAATGTAGGGGCTTTAAGCACCTCAATTGCCATAGTGCAAGAAGGAATAATTATTTTCACCTATGCGATTCCTCTCGGAGGTATTGCTATGGATCGGTCTATCGCAACAGACTTCGGGTTTACCCCGGCCCAGGCAGAGGAATACCGTAAGATTTACGGCATTTCCGATAAGAATCTGGGGGGTAAGATTGGCAAGGCAGTAGAACCGGTTCTCTCCTCCATTTTGTCTGAGGTTAAAAAGGCAATCAGTTTTTACCAGGACAAACATAAAAATGACACTCCTCTGACGCAAGTGCTGCTCTCGGGCGCTTCCGCTAGCCTGCCGGGAATCGACCTTTATTTTGCGCAAAACACCGGTATAGAGACAGTTATTGCCAACCCCTGGAAGCTGCTGGGTATTTCCAATGTCCCGCCAGAGGTGATGAGTAATGGCCCGGAGTATGCGATAGCGGTTGGTCTTGCTATGAAAGAGTATGAGTAACGGAATAAATCTTGCCACCAATAAACGGACTACCCGAAGTGCTTTTTTTAATCAGCTGAGGGTGCTCCGTTTCGGTGCGGCAGGGATACTCGCCCTCATAGCTGCGGTATCGATGGTCCTTTTCTTTCTCATCGCGGCCTCCCCTCTCCCCGGCCTGAAGAGACAGGAAAATGGTGCTTTGTTTCAGATTACTCAGCTTCATCCGAAAATAGCCAAGTACCTGCTCGTCAATGAACGTGTCACTGCCATTACACAGCTCATGCAGGCACGCGATAGTAAAAGCACTAATCTTACCAAACTGGAATCACAAATACCCCGTCAGGCGAATGTCGAGTCAATACAAATAGACGATAAAGGCATGCTGCTTACCGTCTCCAGTGTTTCGCTGGGAACGATTAACACGTTTATCTCCAACCTGCTTGACAATACAGGCGTAAGCAAACCATTTTCGTCAGTGGTTCTCAACAGCCTAGTTTAT
>JAKAMH010000057.1 GCA_021813005.1 bacterium | reverse complement strand
CTCCCGTATCTGGCGGGATGTCTTAAACTCACCCTCCTGGCCCGCAAAGGGGGAAGTGTTCACACCAAATGTCATTTTCACAGTCGGTTCTTCAACAGAGAGCACCGGCAAGGCTACAGGATTTATAACATCAGCAATTGTCTCGCCGATCGTGGCATCAGGGATCCCGGCAATCGCCACAATATCACCCGAGAGCGCTTCTGCCTCATCTACCCGGTCAAGTCCCACAAATGTCATAAGCGACACCACCCGGGCTTTTTTCATTTCTCCGGTTCGCGAAATGTGAACAACTTCCTGGCCTTGCTTGATTTTGCCATTGTAAATCCTGCCAATTGCAATCCTACCTTTGAATGAATCACTGGCGAGCGTAGTCACACGCATCTGCAGTGGCAGTTCGTCGTCTCCGGATGGTTTGGGAATTTCCTGAATGATTGTCTCAAAAACCGGCAAAATGTTTTCCATTTTGGACAAATCAGGCTCATGCCCGGCTTTTCCCTCCTTGGCTGAGGCATAAACAATCGGAAAATCGGCTATTGCATCCTCTGCTCCCAGCTCCAAAAATAAATCGAGCGTCCTGTCAAGCACTTCGTGGATTCTGGCATCTGGACGGTCAATCTTATTAACCACCACAATAATCTTATGATTCATGGCTAGTGCTTTCTTGAGTACAAAACGAGTTTGAGGCATCGGCCCCTCTTTGGCATCAATCAAGAGCAGGCAGCCGTCAGCCATCGTCAAGACTCTCTCAACTTCACCACCGAAGTCGGCGTGCCCCGGTGTGTCAATAATATTGATCTTGGTATCTTGCCATATAACAGACGCGTTCTTGGAGAAAATCGTGATTCCACGCTCTTTTTCCAGTTCATTACTATCCATAATAAGTGACATGTCGGTCATATCTTTGTGCAGCTTGGTTTTGGTTTGCCGAAGCAAAGCATCAACCAGTGTCGTTTTTCCATGATCAACGTGAGCAATGATGGCAATATTTCGTATATCCTGCATAGTCTGTGCCGCGCCGCAGTAACCCATAAAAAATCCGCCTGCGCGGAAGCTAATCATAGCACCAATGGCTTCAGAAAGCAATGTCGCCACGATTGAAAAACACAGATAAATTGGATAGTATAGAAGGTAACATGAACAAGAATAAAAATGTAAACATTCAGGAATATGAACTTCCTGTTTCAATTCAAGAGGAGGAAGGTGGGTTTATTGCAACTTGTCCTGTGTGGAAAGATTGCTATGCTCAGGCAGATACACTTGAGGAAGCGCTCAATGAAATTTCCTATGTTGCGCCCTCTCTTCTTGAGTTATACAAAGAAGAAGGGAAGAAAATACCCTTAAAACTGAAAAACACCACACAAAACGGCGGGAGTACGTTTAATGTAAACGTCCCTGTGATTGTCTCCTCTGTTTAGTATGTCAGGCATCCGGCCGCTTCCCTATAGAGATGTGATCAAAAAGCTTCGTAAATTAGGCTTTGCTTTCAGACGGGCAACGAGTGGTTCTCATGAGATTTAGTGGAATGAACAGACAAAAAGAACGTGTGTTGTTCCGCATCATAAAGAGGTACGGGCTGGCACACTGCGTAACATTATCCGTCAAGCCGGAGTAACTGAAAAAGATTTTCTGTCTTAGGACAATTGCAAAGCTCAAGCAAATCTTTTCCAATTTTTGAGCCACCAAGCTATCGTAGCACTTCTTTACTCGTGAACTTTTTCAGCATCTTGAAATCTTCAAGCAGTGTTTTCTTTGTCTGGCTGTTATAGAGTGCCACGGCCGGATGGTATAGGGGAAGCAGGAATGTTTCTCCGTATGAAGTTTTCACTTTAAGTAGTCTCCCGTGAAGCCTGGAAATTGATTCTGATACCTCCGGCAGCTGAAACTTTTCAAGGAGAAACTGCATGGAGAAACGTCCCAGAGTGGCAATCACTTTTGGCTGGATGACATCTATTTGACCGTCCAAAAAAGGAGAATAAAGCTTGATTTCCGCCGGTGTTGGATCCCGATTCTCAGGTGGCCTGTCCTTCACAATATTGGTGACATACACATCGGCCCGATCAAGGCTAATTGATTCCAGAAGTTCGTCCAGCACCCGTCCGGCTGCTCCGCAAAAGGGCCGGCCGGTTTCCGCCTCATTTTTCCCAGGCGCCTCACCGATAAACATAATTCTCGCGTCATGGTTTCCCTCGCCAAGTACCGGATAGTACTGATGTTCTCGGCGATAAGTATAGAGCGGAGACTCTTTGAGATTCCAGACATCGTCTCGTATCTTTTTAAGCTGTGCTGTCTTGTCTACCATGTCCTATTTATATTCATCTTTTATGTCATTTGCAAACTCTTTAATGAGCTTCTGCACTTTCGGATCAATAATAAGATTGCAATAGGGTGCACCTTGATTATTATCATAATACTCTTGGTGGTAACCCTCAGCTTGGACAAAGGTTGTAAACGGGCGGATCTCCGTCACAACGGGCTTGGGATATTGCTTGGCTACTTTCTCTTTAGAGACAAGCGCATCGTGCTCTTGTTTTTTATCCATATAGTAGATAACAGATCGGTACTGACTCCCGACATCATAACCCTGTCTGTCTTTTGTGGTGGGATCGTGCGTCACCCAGAAGATAGCAAGGAGAGTCGTATAGGAGATTACTTGAGGGTCGAAGGTAATTTTTACTGCCTCTGTATAACCTGTTTTTCCTGTTGATACTTCCTCATACGTCGGATTCTCTCCGGTGCCGCCCGCATATCCGGAAACTACCTTACTCACTCCTTTAAGGCGACGGAAGATAGCTTCCGTACACCAAAAACACCCACCACCAAAAAACGCTGTTTCAAGTTTCTTATCATCTGCCATACGTTGTTTAGTATACGACGTTTAGGAAATATATAAAAGAAGAAGGTGTAGCTTTATTTGCGAGGTGAGCCAATTCCAACAAAGACAGTTCTTTCTGAATAAGGAAATTTTCCATTTTCAATTATAACACCAAACTTCTCTGTGGTACTTCTTCGTACCAAGATTTCCCCATATCTATCTCGCGACAGATCTCTTTCCGCGGGTACAGTCATCTTGCTCGCAATAGTCGGTCCATCAAGCGTGACAACCTCGCGCTCTCCCAAGTCCATAACACCATGGGTCCAACCAGTCATTTCGGCTGTACGAGATTCCATAACAACTATATCAGCATCAGATACTCCTTTGGGAATTAATCGGTCCCAACCAGGCTTCCTGTCATTCTCAGGGCCATCATTAAACCTTATTTCAAATTCATGGCTGTCAACTATGTAAGCCGCATCACGCCGAACAGTGACCACTCCGCCGGGCTTCAGTGATACGCGTACTGACTGTCCTTCTTCAAGACGGCCATCTATGTATCCGCCAGCTTCCATGTCTTCCATGTCCACCGAAAATGTCGGCTCTTGTCTCTCTGTTTGGTAACCATAACCGGAAGAGCTATCCTGCGTTACTCCAGATAACCGGTCAATTGCACTTGGTGTACTACCATTGAAATAATTATAATATTGCTCGGTATCACTCACGTCATAGAATTTTTCAATGTCACTCACACCCTCTTTTACTTTCGTCATTACCTCATCACGGTCCAAGCCTAATTCACGTAAATTTATTGTTAAAACAGTAAAAGCTTTTTGAGGACTCATCTCCAAAACAACACGTTCTCCCCGAGCAGTAGGGTAATAGGCATTTATTATTCTGTCGTCCTCATCGTAACTTCCAGAAAGAATAGCAACAGCCATCCTTCGTGGATCATATCCATTACCTACTTTATTGTCATATCTATTAGTTACTGGCCGAAATGGAAATTGCGCACTGTCTTCCGGCACAGTTCTGTAATCAAAGCGATGAGCTGTAGGTATGCGATTCGCAGGAACTGGAATCACAGAATTTCTCAGAACATCTATTACCAACTGATCAACTGGTTTTAATACTTGCTCTGCTTCACGGGGATTTGGGGAAAAATTCGCTTCAACTCTTTGCATAATCGCGATTATACACCTCAACTATAGTTTGTCAATATCAAATTGGCTCTGTGTCAATTAGTGGGGTAAATAGTGGGGTATAATTTCGACATAAGTTTAACCAGTAGTAAACCTTCCTGTAAGCGTTTAAGCTTCGTTAAGAGGCTTATCGTGGGTTAGTAAGAATGCACCTTTGAGGAAATTACCAATGTAAAAACATGTAGAAAATAGTTTCTACGAGTTTTTTAGCTTCGGATTAAAGCTAACAAATACCCCACTTAATGAAATAGACCCTGTTTGGCTCTCGCCTTACAGTGAACTTCCGACCTGCCAGTCGGCAGAAAACGTGGAGCGAAGCTCTCTCAGCGCTTCCTGTTCAGACAAAATTATTCCAAGCTCACGATTTTTATCCAAGCTCTGCGCTGAAAAATTGACCGATCCCACATATGCCTTCGTCTCGTCAGCAAGAATCATTTTGGCATGCATATGGGGAGATGCGATTTCTTTCACAGAAACCCCTGCCTGTTGTAGCTTTTCTACGGCTCCTGCGTTCGCGCTGATCTGTTTAAGCGTCGGCACAATCACTCTAACAGTGATTGTTTTGGCTTTTTGGGATAAAAGCGAGACAATCTCATCATCATTGATGTCTTCTATCTCGATAGCAAGCGATTGCCTGGCATCTTCAATCAATGCCGTAATACCGGCTCTTGAGTTGACGGGGCTTACAAGAAGATGTGTTTGAGGCGGAGTATATGGCTGACGTTCCCAGTCGGCGATAAAGATGTTACGTACCTCAGTAACGTCTGTAGGATCCGTATCAAGTACATCATACTCGCGATTTTTAGTAAATGATGAATTTGTAAGGTTCTGACTTAAGATAAATGCCTCACTCCCGTCTATGACAATCGATTTTTCATGTGTTAAGGCATAGGCCGGATTTGCCCATTTATGCGGAATGTTATCTGCCTGGAGCGTCGCGGCTGTTCTGGTATTTAAATTTCCACCGCCAAACGGATGTTCTTCGAGCATGACCTTGACACTGACGCCTCTGTTGTCCGCGTCGTCGAGCGCTGAAATAATTTCTCTGTCAGATAGCAGATAAACCTCAACAAGGATTTCTCTTCGGGCATTATTGATAGCATCAATAATTGGCTGCTTCCCGGCACCCGGTTCGATAAAAAGTGTAACCGCCGCGTTCGCCCCAAGCACGGATGATCTCTGGTGCTGAACAGGCAAATGGGAGAAGAAATACCAGGAGTAGACAAGAAGCGCCAGGATAAGAAACGGAAGTTGTTTTTTGATAAGAGACATAAAGAACTATGTCTCTACAATACCATATGTGGATACCGGTACATAATTACCACAGCGTATTAGATTTTTGTCTTAAAGACACTCATAACTTCCTTTACTGTCTCCTGTGAGTTACCGTTTTTAATCTGCTCCGCTACACAAGTCCTCAAGTGGTTTTCCATAACTAAATTGCCTGATTCCTTAAGTCCTTTTTCAACGGCATTGAGCTGATGCAGAACATCGATACAGTACTCATCATCCTCAACCATTTTGATAATTTTCTCGAGGTGCCCCCGTGAAATTTTTAATCTGTGCAGAATGCGTGTCTGCGTGTCTTTCGGTCTATGCATAGTAATTTCCTTCCCCGAAGGCCTCTTGCTACCTTCGGGATGAGTATAATACCGCCTACCCTGGCTGTCAACGAGATTCTCGTTTATCGGTTAACCGGGTTATCAGTGGCCGTTGCTTCTTGTTTTTTTCCAAAAGAAAATACCAAACAGGATAGCGTCAACCAGCCCTGCCAAAGCAAGAAGACAAAACAGAAGACCTCCCCAGCCCGCCATGCCTTCCGTGCTTCTCAGCTTGTGCCTCCATAGAAACAAGTTCCATACCGCACTTCGGGCAGGTTCCGGGCCTGTCTCCCGTAACCTCAGGATGCATCGGACAAGTATATGTGTGGTTTGTATCTTTCATCTTTACTTTATCTTTCTTGAAATATACCAGGCAGATCCTATTATAAATATAAAGAACAGGATGTTTAATAACAAACTATGGCCAACATATCTGTCGACATACGTCCCGGCATTTTGAATAATCCGGGAAAATCCTTCACTCTTTGCCATGGATAGTTTACCCTGCCAGTTTAATCAAGGAATTCCTCGAAGCCGCTGCTTCGGGGTTACCTTATAGGGAAAGTCTGAAAACCGTGAGGTTTTCATGATAATATGTTCGAATGAGCGAACATATTATCAAACGCCATAACAAGACCTTG
>JAKAMH010000056.1 GCA_021813005.1 bacterium | reverse complement strand
TTCCGATCTCATCAATTTTGCCGGTATGCCGTTTCGCTATGCGCCAAACAAACAAAAAGACCAGATGAAAGATATAGCTCAATTTGTCCTCTCAAAAACTGATGGTAAAGCGTTTAATTTCGCGCTTCTAGCGCATGGCAACTCGGATCACGCCTACCGCTACTTCTTTGCTGTGGCAGGGAAAGACCCGGTGACTATCGAGAACGTGGCTGTTGATCCGAAGCGGACAACGGTCACCGGACAACTATTGGTTGTTTGTGAATACGCTGATTGTAAGCCACTAGGTAACTCTCTTTGGGAGATCGCCGGATTTGGCAGAGCGGAGATAGCCGGACATTGGCACGTTTCTGTAGTCGACGTCTATCGGCTGACACATTACCATGGAAGCAAATGAAGGACTCATGTTACGCAAGCAATGTCCCATCCTGAGGGCTATAGCCCGACCGCGTGTCGCTAAAGCTTTAGCGGTGGCGCAAGGTCTTGCATGTAACTTGAAAGATTCTTCTCCCGCTAAGCGGGGTCAGAATGACATGCGTAAGGAAGCTGAAGAAGAGGGCAGAGAAGCTAAGTCGCATCCATTCAGGACACAGTTTTGTCCCCGTTGCGGTGGTCTGATGGGGGACATGCCTGGGATGCGTGACGCTGTGTGTCGTAACTGCGGCTATAAAGATCCTTGCTGCGAGTAGAAGTAATTCGTCATTCTCAGATTGACTGGGCTCTAAGATCATTGCTTGATACAAGTCTTCAAATCTGGAGTTTATCTTTTTAATAAGTTCTAATTCGACTTACGCACTTTTTGTCATCCTGAGGCTAAATGCCGAAGGATCTACCTGTCTGCCGCCAGGCAGGGATTCTTCGCTACGTTCAGAATGACAGGTTTCGCGTAAGTCTTACTAACCTCCCTTTCCTGTTCCAGTACTTCAGCTGTTTCTCCCGGGCAATAGCATCTGCAGGAATATAAAAACCCCGCAGTGAATGCGGGGTTTTTCGTCGTGTTCCTTGAAGTTCGTCTAGAATCTCCAAGGAGAAAACTTATTTCGCTCCAATCTTGTACATTCCCGTACCACAGACCGGGCATTTTGCCTTGAGAGCCGGTTTACCGTTTTTCATGGTAACTTTTTCCGGATTTTCTACATCTCTCTTAGCACGACATTTTACACAATACATTGATGCCATAATATCTAAGTTTCAAGATTAAAATTCAAATTTCAATCCGCCAGCTGGCGGAGAAAATTGAAAATTGAAAATTGAAAATTCTTTTTTCACCCCCTTTCACGTTTTAATTTAACTATCTCTTCGAAACAAGGAAGAGTATGAGTTCTGCGACCACGATAGCTCCGGTAAGAAACGCTGTTTTCGTGAGATCTTTGGGGAGGTATTCATATAGGGCTGTTGAGATAATGTTCGACCCGGTGTGTGTTGTAGGCATTGCCGTATGCACAGTGGATGATTTCTCCATGACCGATCTTTGGGTTGTCGCGCTAACCTCTTCTTTAACAGGCGTGGTACGTTTTTGGCGGGCATCATGCAAAACTTTCAGCCTACGGGTCTTTCTTTTTTTAGCCATGAATGAGGCTAGGTTACACTATTGACACGGTGCCTGTCAAGAGGCTAATATGCTTATGTATGCAAATTGTTATGGTGGCTGCTGCTTTTCTGGTCCTTTTTATCTGGCTTGCGGTACTTACTTTTTACATCTTCCGTTTGTCCACACACTACAATAGTCTGACATCGGGGGTGGGTAAAAAGAACCTTATGCTTATACTTGACGGGATTTTGGCAGAGCTTGACCTGGCAAAAAAGGATATTGCTTCCATAAAGGTACAGTATGATAAGATAGAACAGGATGGCAAACTGCACATCCAGAAAATCGGTCTCCTGCGTTTTAACCCATTTAAAGACACCGGCGGAGATCAGAGCTTTATTCTGGCGCTAGTCAATGCCAATGACACAGGTGTTGTAATTTCGGGGCTCTACTCCCGCTCAGGGACACGGTGGTATGCCAAGAAAATCATCGAGGGTCGGGGCGTAGAGCACGAACTCTCAGTCGAAGAGCAAAAGGCACTCAAACTCGCAAAAGACATTATCTAACGCACTATGCAAAACAAAAAATTACTAATCCTTGTATCGGTGATAGTATATTTCCTTTGTACCGGAGTCTCATATGCAGTTTTCTCACACCTTCGTCGTGGAGCACCGGCAACCGCCAGTGTGCCAGTCTCAAAGACAGTGCAACAGGCAGGTCAGGGAAATGACTATCAGGCAATTACATTCGATCCCAACCAGCCAAAGACAGAGGAGTGTCCGCTTAATGGCGCGATGTACTCCAAAGAGGAGCAAGCCTGGTGGAACAAGCACAGGCCACTTGGCGTTATGGTGGAGAATCATACGGAAGCCAGGCCCCAGTCAGGATTAACTGCAGCCGATGTCATTTATGAAGCAGTTGCCGAGGGAGGTATCACTCGCTTTTTAGCCGTGTACTACTGCCAGGATGCCGGAATAGTCGGTCCGGTTCGATCTGCCAGAACATATTTTATTGACTTCCTTTCAGAGTATGGAAACAGTCCGCTCTACGCCCATGTAGGAGGAGCCAATGCGCCGGGTCCGGCAAACGCGCTCGGGCAGATCGACCAGTACGGCTGGACGGGCTATAATGACCTGAATCAATTCTCCGTCGGATTCCCGACATACAAACGCGATGAAACCCGTGCAGGCCATCCGGTAGCTACAGAGCATACGATGTACTCTTTGACGAGCAGTCTGTGGGCCGTCGGGGCGGCACGCGGTTTGACGAACGTGGATAAGAAGGGTAATGCCTGGGACAGTACATTTGTACCCTACCGGTTCAAGGAGGACGCACCCGTTGCCGAGCGACCAGCGTCGGAAACGGTGCATATTGAATTCTGGGCCGATCCTCAATACATGGTTGACTGGAAGTATAACAGAGAGACCAATCTCTACATGCGAAACAATGGAGGACAACCACACATGGATCGCGATACCCATACACAGCTCTCTACCAAAAATATTGTGGTACTTTATATGAGAGAGAGCCATGCAATTGACGGCTATGAGAATAATGTGCATCTGCTCTACGCAGATAAGGGGACGGGCAATGCCATCGTTTTTCGGGATGGGAAAGAGATTAGAGGAACATGGAGCAAGGCAAGCCGCACCTCCCGTACCAAACTATATGATAATACAGGTTCTGAAATAGAATTTGATCGAGGGAAAATTTGGTTCGAAATAGTCCCAACGTACGGAACTGTAAGTGTTAAATAATGCTGGACAATCTGCTATAATGCAGGAGGAGCAATACTTGCGGTGAAGTCGCCGGAATATCCCGCTGCCTGGGGAAGGTCTCTTCACATTCCCGAGAAAACATATGTTCGCAGATCTTATCACATCCAAGTCACGTACCAAGCTGCTTGAGGTTTTTCTCGCCACTCCGCATGAGATGATCCATGTGCGGGAAGCTGTGCGCCGGACAAAAGATGAAATCAACGCTGTAAGGCGCGAACTTCAGTATCTTGAGAAGCATGGTATCCTTGAAAAGGAACAGCGGGCAAACAGGCTCTATTATTCACTTTCCAGAAGCTATCCATTTTTTTATGAGCTTTTGGCAATCGGCTCAAAGACGATCGGTCTTGGTGCGCAGATATTGAAGCAGCGGGCTAAGCTTGGTAAAATCAAATATGCTGTCTTTTCAGGTAAATTTGTCAAACGAGTGGATCGTAAACCAGAAGATGTTGATCTCATGGTGATCGGGACGGTCGTCTTGCCCGAACTGGCGCTGCTGGTCCGCAACGAAGAGGCTCGACTCGATACGGAGATCAATTATACTGCCATGACAGAGGATGAGTTTAAATTCAGAAAGTCCCGCAACGATCCGTTTATCGCGCAGATTTTATCCCAGTCGAGAGTGATGGTTATTGGAGATGAGGAAGGACTTCTGGCATGAGAAAGCACTCCCGACTTGTCTTTATCCTGATCATCGTCGTAACACTTCTGGCAGTACTTATCAATACGCCGCCGCAGATTATTATCAATTACCAGTCTCCCAAGCTCCCGATTATCAACAAAGCTATCTCTATACATAAAACATTTCCCGGTTTCTATCCTAATTTTCTTATCGGGCCACTTCACATTCAGAAGGATCTGGCATTTAAGGAAGGTCTTGATCTGCAGGGTGGTACGCAGATCACCCTGGAGGCAAATATGAAAGATGTTCCCAAGGACCAGCGCCAGCAGGCGCTCGATTCTGCCAAGGCTGTTATTGAGCAAAGGATCAATCTCTTTGGAGTCTCTGAGCCGCTTGTTCAGACGGCACAGACAAGCAACGATTACCGGGTTATTGTTGAGATACCGGGAGTGACGGATGTTAATCAGGCAGTAAATCTAATCGGACAGACCGCCAAATTGACATTCTGGGAACCGGGGGCGAGCGGGTCTGCCCAAACAGCATCTCCGTCAGCCTTGCCGCAGGGGATGACGCAAGTTATTGGTCCTAATGCAGTGAAAACAAATCTTTCGGGCGCAGACCTCAAACAGGCGAGCGTGACGTTCGATCAGAATACTGGTAAACCGCAGGTACAACTACTCTTCACCGCTGACGGAGCACGGAAATTTGCCGATATCACCAAGAGGAATGTCGGTAAAGTGGTGGCGATCGCGCTTGATAATCAAGTCATTGAGGCGCCCCGTGTGAATGAGGCAATACTCGGCGGCAGTGCCGTTATAACGGGTGGATTTACAACGGACCAGGCAAAAACACTCTCTATTCAGCTCAATGCCGGCGCTCTTCCCGTCTCACTCAGTGTTCTCCAACAACACACTATAGGAGCGACACTCGGATCGCAGTCGCTTGAGCGAAGTCTTGTCGCTGGTCTCCTCGGGTTTGTCGTGATTGTCGTCTTCATGGTTGTCTTATATGGCAGGCTCGGTGTAATCGCCAGTGTTGCCTTGACCATTTATACGCTGCTTGTTCTATCTCTTTTTCGCCTGATCCCGGTAACGCTGACACTGGCGGGCATTGCCGGATTTATTCTGTCTATCGGTATTGCCGTTGACGCCAACATCCTCATCTTTGAGCGCATGAAAGAGGAGCTCAGGCGTGGAAAAGCCCGTGAGACAGCCATGGAGCTCGGGTTCTCGAGGGCTTGGCCGTCCATTCGTGACTCAAACATCTCAGGCCTTATCACGAGTACAATTCTCTATATTTTTGGGACAAGTATCATTCGCGGATTTGCCTTGACACTGGCCTTGGGAATTGTGGTGTCCATGTTCTCAGCGATTACAATTACTCGGACATTTCTTAAAGTATTTATACATAATAAGTAGATATGCTTGATATTATTGGTAAGAAAAATTATTATTTCCTCTTTTCACTCCTTGTGATTATTCCGGGGCTGATCTCGCTTGCGCTGTGGGGTCTCCGCCTGTCAATTGATTTTACCGGCGGTTCGTCAATTACCTTACTTTTCCAAAAACCGGTCACCCAGGAGACCAAAAGTAAAGTAAAGACAGTCTTTAGCAAAGATGGTGTCCAGGTAGCGACCATGCAGGTGGCAGGTAAAAGCCTGATTGTCAGGACGCCGCCGTTGTCCGAGAAGAGGGATGCAGATATCCTCAAAAAACTCAAACCTGTGGTGGGATCATTTACCCAGGATGACTTTCAAACGATCGGTCCAACCATCGGGAAAGAGATCACGCTGAATGCGTTTAAAGCGGTATTTCTGGCGGCAATCCTTATCGTACTCTATATCGCCTGGTCATTTCGAAAGGTGCCCAAGCCGGCGAGCAGTTGGCGGTTTGGTATCACGGCAATTATTGCCATGATGCATGATTTACTGGTAGTGGTTGGTATTTTCTCGATTCTCGGACATTTCTTCGGGGTCGAGGTAGATAGTTTATTTGTCACCGCTATTTTGACTGTGGTCGGATTTTCTGTGCACGATACGATTGTTGTCTATGACAGAATCAGGGAAAATCTGTTGCGGGTAAGTAGCGTTTCGTTTGACCAGGTGGTCAATGACTCGATCCTCCAGACAATGACCCGCTCTCTCAATACATCTCTTACTGCCATGCTTGTCCTCTTTACTTTGCTTATCTTTGGAGGAGAGAGCACGAGATGGTTTGTCCTGGCGCTTCTTATCGGCATTGCCAGTGGTACCTACTCATCTATCTTTAATGCCTCACCGCTCCTGGTTGTGTGGCATGACTGGAGACTCAAACACCCCAGGAAAGCATCTGCTCCCCAAAAGCCGA
>JAKAMH010000055.1 GCA_021813005.1 bacterium | reverse complement strand
ACAAAAAGATTTCACCGGTCTTTAGGGTACAAAACACCTCTTGAGTATGTTATGATGCAGACCCAACAGAAAGGAGGACAACCGTTCTCTATCTAGCCAACCAGGACAAGAATTTGCAAACCGTATCTCATCAGTACTATAATCCAACTGATATGACAGAAATCAGAAAACCCCGTAGTGCAGATGACATCATGCAGAGGCAGTTTCGCCGTCAGCTTGTAGATCTTTTACGGGATCAGACTCATGGGTTTAAAATCCCCGATGCATATAAACAGACAACAGGAGAAATTCGTAAAAAAATTTTAACTGGAGACACAAATAATCCTCCCCAAGTATAATTTTTGTATTACAGCCACCTCGGCTCTTAAATTCCCCTTCCATTTTGCATTACAACAAAGAGCGTTTGCTTATGAAATTAAGAATTTACTTTTTTGATTTGATTTCCCTGCAAGGCAGGGTCCTCCTCTGGAGGAAAAATTGTGAATTGAAAATTTTTCTTGGCTTGTCTGCAAAAGAGTTTTGGTCCTGGAGTTTATCCTGAGCGAAGTCGAAGGAACGGCCCAAAAGTACATAAAGTATATTGGAGAAAGTACGAGAAAATAATTCACCAACTTGCCTTATTTTTGCCCCGGCAGTATAATTAGCCTCATGTATAAGCTGAGCCCGTCTGACTTTGCGTATTTGTGGGAGGAGATTATATATTGCTTTGGCTTTCTCCGCTGATCATATATCTCTTGCCGAAAAGATCGGTCTCGTTCTTATTGCGTAAAAATGACAGGAGCTTCTTATCTATTTCTGCGAGCGTGAGGTTGTGGGAAATGCCTAGTATACCTATGTCGTCTGTGAGGTCGAAGTTTTGGAAGTCTTTATAGTTGTAGGTGATAAGTATTCGCTTCTCACGTTTTGCGAGTGCAAAGACCTGTAGATCCTTGAGGCCTGACTTTTTATAATCCTGGACAAGATGGCGTACATTATGAAAATTATTTAATCCGGAGAAATATTTTCTGGGGTTCTATATTCTCATCGAGAAAGAGCTTAAATTTAGGAGGACGCATCGGCATGCTCTGTTGTTTTTAGGGACTTATTGAATATTTCGTCAATGGCTCCCTTCAAGGCTTTTTTGGTAACATGTGGATACATGCTTTTGATAGCACTAAGTGAAAAATCCTGAAGTAAAAGGAATTTTATTCTATTTACTGGAACCCTTGTACCCTTGATAACAGGATCTCCTCCCAGTACATTCGGATTTGAAGTTATATAACTATTCATAGTGCTGATGTAAGTAAACAGTATTATACCTTACATCGTCAAGATGCAATATATTTGTATAGGATTGCATAAGAATTTTGTAACAAGACGGGTATTCTTGCCTGATCAGGCTTACAAGAGTATAATTAGCCTCATGTATAAGCTGAGCCCGTCTGACTTTGCCTACCTTTGGCAGGAGTGCAGGTACTGCTACTACCAAAAGGTAAAACATAATATCTCACACTCCGGTCCGTTTCCGGCTATGTTTGGCAGAATCAATGGCCTCCTCCAGACATCCATCATGGGGATGAACCTGCAGGACGTGCACCCCTCCCTCCCTTCGGGGATCATTTCGGTGCAGGAAGGGTTTCTCAGATCCAAGCCCATCCCGGGTGCGGAGGATTGTTTTGTACAGGGACGTTTTGATATCCTGACTCGCCTCACGGACGGATCATATACGGTGATTGATTTTAAGATCACGACGCCGGACGAGGAGAAAATCCAGAAGTACGCCACACAGCTCCATGCCTATAAGTTTGCCCTGGAAAATCCTCATAACGGCACTGAACCCCGTAAGATTTCCCGCATGGGCGTCGTCAGCATCAATCCGGACCGCATGAAACTGGTTGACGGCAAAATAGTCTTTACTGCGAGTCCCACCTGGCACCCTGTTGCTGAGGATATGGAGAGTTTCTATAGTCTGGCCAAAGAAATCTCAGGGGTCTTAAACGGTCCGCTTCCCGCGCCGTCCGTCGAGTGCAAGCTCTGCATCTACCGCAGCCACTTTCCAGGACAGGCAGATACATCCGACTCTTCTGACCCTACCTCCGACCTCCCATTCTAGAATTGCACCCACCCACAGATGAATTAAAAAATTATTTTAATATAGTTTTTCTTCTCTTTCTCCATTCTTAGTTCTCACAATTTTGTCTGTGGTTACTTGGAGAAGTGCGTGGGCTGCATACCCCTCGCTGATATTTTTAAAGAGTTTTCCGCAAACAGTATTTACTTTTGTTGGAGTGGTTGATCCTGAGGAGATGACGATCACACCGGGATGATCTTTCAAATCTGCTTGTTCATAATAAAGAAAATCTCTGTCCAGTGTTATGAGAACCTTACCGGCCTGCTTGCTTGTTCGCAGGTGGGTTTTGTCGCTCTTTTTGACTTGTTTTAAGTCGTAGGCGTGAACTATAGAGTATCCGAGTGATTTGAGGTAGGTGACAGAGGGAACGGGGAAGCATTCATCTGCATAAAGCTGCAGTTTAAGCTTCCTAGAGGGCATATTTGGAGGAAAAGTCTCTTTTTTTGATCTCCTCCAGGGCTTTTTCTACGTCTTTCTTCTTAATCCATGGATAGGACGCCAGAAAATCACTGATACTCAATCCCTCTTTAATATAATCGAGTAAATACGTAATAGGTACTTTGCTTCCTGGAACTAAATTTTCATTTATCACCTGTTTTTTCATATCTATCTTTAGTAAAGGGTATTTTACCAACAATTGTCAATATGCACAATGTAGTTAGGCTATATAAAACGAACGTAAGAATGACCAGTGATTTAAGTAACAAAAACCTACCTTAATTGCTTTCCTTTAGAGAGAGTCAAATATAACCCGGCTTCATTGCAAAAGAGTTTTGGTCCTGGAGTTTATCCTGAGCGAAGTCGAAGGAACGGCCCAAAAGTACATAAAGTATATTGGAGAAAGTACGGGAAAATAATGTAATATCTCTGTAAGACGTCTTGACAGTCCTTATCATAATCTGCCATTATAGGTCCAATCTTCAAAAGGGAAGGGGGTGAAAAATAAATGTCAAATATAAAAAAATTAGTAATAGGAGCAGCAGCCGGAGCACTCATGCTCGGCACATTTGCAGCTTCAGCTTTCGCAAGTACTACTTATCATGCTACAGACCAAACTAGTCTTGTATCAGATTTAGCGACTGCAACTAGCGGTGACACAATTGTGCTAGATAACGGATTTAATGTGTCAAATGAAATTGCTGTAAATAATTCAGGCGTAACAATTGATGGAAACGGCCAGACGCTAACGCCAACATTTACAAAGAATTCAAATTCAAATAATGCGACATTTGGTATTTACGGTTCCAATGTTACTGTTAAAGATTTAACAATTGATGGTACGAGCGGAACAAATCTTCACGGAATTAACGTCTATGAAGCAACCAATGTCAATTTGGACGATGTAACTCTTGAGAACAACGGCCATAACGGCTTAGTTGTAAATGGTTCAACAGTTACAGTAAACAACTTAACCACGTCCAACAATGGATGGGGTGGTGTTGATGTTGATCTTGGAAGCGGAGTTCCTGGCCCAGCTAAGCTTACTGTCAATGGTGTCAGCCATCAGAATGAAGCATACGGTAAAGACCTGTATGTCGATGACACTACAAAGAACGTTTCTGTCGTTGACACAAATCATCAATACGTCACAAAAGATAACGCTTTTGTGGCAGGTGACAGGTTATATACTCTGAAAACAACATTCAGGAATGAATGTAAAGACGGTGGGTGGAAGTTGTTTACCAATCCATCATTCAAAAACCAGGGACAGTGTGTGAGTTACGCTGAGAGTAATGACCACGCAGGGAAAAGGTAATATTCTTTTCTAAGTCATAAAATTGTTTCTACAATCCCGCTTTTCGCGAAAGGCGGGATTGTTTTGGTTACCAGGGAACAGTCTTATATATTAAAACTCAATGTTTGACAGTTCTACTATAGGTGTGTCATAGTAATTTTATTCTTCAAAAGGGAAGGGGGTGAGAATATGAAAAAAATTTTTGCAATCTTCTCCTCACTGGCGGTTGTTTTAACATTTGCAGCTGTACCGGCTTTTGCAGCCAATGGCGGCGGATTTGATCAATACGGCTACAATAACACTGCAAGAGTCTTCAATGGTACTGGCTCTAGCTGGTGTTTAGCAGGAGGTCAAGCTACAGATTGTATGGGAGTCTACTCCAATGACAAGCTAGTTATGAAATGGAATTCTCAGTGGGACAACTGTAATGCCAACGGTTATGTAGATCCTACATATTGTGCTGGAGCTTGGTTAAGTAATGAATGGAACGGCAAAGTTCCAGGTGGTTCAGGACAAAATTGGCACTACAAAATCATCTGGGTAGGTCCTCTGGGTGCAAACAGTCCATATTGGTCTAACGGTGGTTACTCGGTTTGGGGTAACTATGAAGTAATTATGGACCAAGGTCAGGATCCAAATGTAGGCCCAGGACACCTTTGGTTTGCTCACGCAGTGCCAAATGGTTACGGAGCGTCAAAATAATAAATAAGCTTATGTAGGTTTATTTATTCTCGTCTTTTTTGCAATCCCTTGCCATATGGCGGGGGATTGTTTTTTTACAGGACGGTGCTCCAAGTATTTACCATTCAAATTGACAATTCAGCCTTGCTTGTTATAATGTTCCTCAATGAAGAAGCCGGAATCTGACTGCCCCGCACAGCCTCAGAAAAGAAGTCCGGAATCCGACCCCTGTCAATTGACTTCAGGTATAGCACGTCTCCCGGCAATTCCGGCAGTTATTCCGCCACCGCTTTCAGAGGCGGAATATAAACTGCACATAAAGACTCACGATAAAGCCTATGATCTGGTTAAGGCGTATCAAAAGCTCACCGAAGACGCGCCCGGTGTCATTACATTTGTCGTGGATGATACGGAGGACAAAGTTGACTATGCCGTAAATGCCTTGAAGGAGGCGCAGAAGTCGAGCGAGGCGAGAAGCGTTGCGGCGTCGTGTAGTAATGGAGATGATGCCATAAAACTTCTTGCCGCAGTCCGCAAAGAGGAGATTGATGAGGCCCGTCATGAAGGCGTAGCATATGTGCCGGCCCATATACTCGTTATTATGGATGGTTATTTTGAGAGCCGGGGCGGCGGGGCTGTACTGGGAAATCAGGTTGTACGGAAGATCGTCGATCTCTTTTCAGAAAACGGCTGGCAGTTGCCTTACTTTGTCAGTTATTCAGTTTCGGAAAGAAACAGTGATATTGAAAAAGCCGCCGGAGACAGGTACTTAGGCAATTTCTCCGGCAGGGATCTTCCTGAAATACTCAATCGGGCTGCTAAGGATTATTAAATGATCAATCCGTCCTCAAATCTCTCCGCAGAGCCTGGCGGGAAGCATAGATTCCGTACCCCTGAGCGGTAGAAACATCTTATAGTTCATGATATAATTTCGCCTGTACTATGTCAGGTAGGGAATACGAAAGCAAAGTGGATTACAGCCGACGTGTCAGGCAGCAAGAAATCAGCCAGATAGATGCTCGTCTGAAGGCAGCTTTTCCGCACAGGGCGGGTGATATTGATATAGCCGTCGTTGACACTCTATTGAGAGAGAAATCATCACTTATCCTGCAGGATAATCCTACCTTGCCGCTTTATGACTACTATCATCGGATGGTGGAGCCTATCCAGTATCATGTTCCGCCTGCAAGTGACAGTAGTGCATGGAGCGCTGCTGTCAATAGTGATCCCGTCATTGCCAAACAGGGCCTCAACGTACTGATATTTCTTCACACCAGAACAGTTCTCTCGGCTTTAAAACCTTTCTATTCAGGTGACGCAGATACCAATGACGAATTAGTTCAGATAGGTATTATGCAGGCGGTTGAATTACTCCGGTCAGTTGAACCCGGTGAGAGAATCCGTTCAGAGCTGCACAGGTCAATCAGATCCAAGGTGGCTGGAATCATAGGCGAGGCGGAAGGTGTGCCCGCTGCATACATAAAAGGCGGAACATACAAAGAAGCAATTTCCGCTATTGATGCTTGGGCAAGTAAGACGTCTATTTCTCTTTCGGACAAAAATGCTCTAGCGCCGGAAGTAGAGCGTCTTGCCAAACACCTGGGAGTCTCCCGGCAGTTTATCTCTGACCAGATAGAAAGAAGATTTCTGGCAGACGCGGCCGGTGGTCCCAATCCTCATGATCCATACCTTGCCAGTCGGCAAAGCATCGCTCGCGATGTACTTTCCCGGGCGATGAATTACATTTCCGAGGGAGATAGAGTCGTTATCGATGCTATCTTTGGCGTAGTCGGGCAGGAAGAGATGTCAACCGTGAGTGAGCTTGCAGCGCGTTTTG
>JAKAMH010000054.1 GCA_021813005.1 bacterium | reverse complement strand
TCTTGGGGTTCATACGACTGGGGCGGGACCGGCTCCGGTTTTCTCTGGTATGGCATAGAGCAGCCGATTATGGACCGCACGTTTGACGTCTGGAGCAACCAGCTTGAGGATTACTATTGGCAGCTCTGGTATGCACTCAAGAACAAAGATTTAGCCATGTTCGATCAGGTAATTGAGAAATACCAAATTCGATACGTCCTCTACGACGCGTCCTACACGCCATCTGATTCCAATCCGTTTCGCACTCTTTTCCTGCAGCAGGATATGCTTGACGGCAATCCCAAAGTAAAACTGGTAAAGACATTTGGCTCTGATCTGAAGCTTTATAAGACGAATCTGAATACATTATTTAGTCACAACGTCGCCGTGGAGTTACACCTCCCCTCAAGTGGCCCAACAGAGCCATTCTCCCATATTGACGAGCCATTTCGACTCCTTGGCCCCTACCTGACTTCGTCAAAACAGACTGCTGATTATCTCTTTCCGTTTGCGTCTCT
The DNA here is from genome assembly GCA_021813005.1 of bacterium. GTDB lineage: Bacteria > Patescibacteriota > Microgenomatia > Levybacterales > UBA12049 > JAKAMH01. The sequence continues at coordinate 6,158 of JAKAMH010000054.1, read as the reverse complement.
CTTCACTAGCCGTTTCCCAGACGAAGTACCGTTCACTATCACCACAGATAGTACGGTAGTGCACCTGATAAGCTCCCTTCCTAAAGGACGTTATACGCTCTTTCTTCCGTCACTCGCAGACACAGAGCATTACCTGCCCGTCACCATCGCGTCTCAGTTGGACGGCAATATCCTTACCCTGCGGTTCTCACTTGATACGCCGTCCCTTCGCATTGGGGAGAACACAGTCCCGGTGCCACAGCACATGACAGAGATCGAGGTACCGCTCACCTCTGCACAGTCTGCAGGCACGCTTCTTCTTACCGTCAATGGCATTGACACGTTTCCCTTCAAACCGACAAGTGCGCTCTCAACAATCGGCAGTACACTTCTTCGAGGCATATCAGGGGGAAACACCATGAATCTCTACGCCTCTGTCGGTTCAGAGACTGTCGGCCTCCAACCTACACACTTCTCAGATGCCCACTCATGCGTTCCGGGTGCCTCGGGCACCACTTCGTCAGTAAACACGCATGGCACCCTTTCCCTCATGGCAACCGCAAGCAGTGCCTGTAGCGTCTATACAGGCACGGTGACTCCGGGAAACACGTCGGGACAGACACTCGTCAAATTCACAACAGACTACATTTCTACAAATGACGAACACCCATCCTACTGCCTCGCCTCCCTGGGATCCGCAGGTTGTGTCAACACAAAGAGCATACCTGCTCAAACAGCCTTCGCGCGTTCCAAAAAAATATTCAGCGACTTCTCCGAGATCCCGGATGCATCAAAACTTACAAGTCTACAGCTCTCACTAAACGCGGCAAGTTCACAGGATGCCGGGCAGCCCCGCCAGATCACCTACAGTAATCCATCCCTCACCTACTATCCCCTCGTCCAGCATATCAATGACAGTGCCGTGCTTCCTGGCCTCACAGATAGCGTCTCGCAGGTCACGGTGACACTTCCAAAAGATTCTCCCATGACAATTACTATCCCGAGACGAGACAATGCATACACCTTCCCTGATCTCCTCTCACGTAATATGTACAAGCAGGCAGTTACCGTACCGGACAATCTCCCGCTCTCAGGCAACGCCTACTACAAAGAATACGGAGACAGTATGGGCAAAGAGATTCGCATCTACGCTCAGAATACATATAGCCAGTTCTGGGTCAAGCTTGATGGCACGATCTCCGACTACGGTTACCTCCTGACCATGCAGACAAAAAACGTCTCAGGTCTTCCCTTCATCCTCAATGTCTTTACACCAACGGGAGACAACAATAAGTACGTGTATACTATGCTTGACGAGACAAAAACCTGGACAACCTCCCAGTACATTCTGCCGCCGCTTTATGCCTTTGACCCGGGCATGCAGATCCTTCTCATGTCAAGTTCGTTCAATAGGCATCCTGATATTAATGACATCCATGACCTCTCGCTCACACCGCTCCCCTACGGCTTCCTAAGCAGCATCTACGTCCGAAATAACAGCAAGGTCACGACAGTTATTCCGGCAGGCAATCAGAAACAGATAACAGTCCAGGCTGACAAACACGCCTACTTCGCCTACACCGCGGATATCCCTGCCGGAACGCAGAATGCTACTCTCATACTAACGCAGGCGTACCATGACGGCTGGCAGGCATACTACGTGCCAAATCATTCCTGGCTCACTCGCTATTTCGCTTTCCTGTTTGGCAAGAAACTCACTGGGCACGTGACAGTCAATGGCTGGGAGAACGGTTGGAAAGTCCCGCAAAGCAATCAGGGCATGACAATCGTTATACTCTTCCTGCCGCAGTACCTGGAGTTTGTCGGATTTGCACTTCTCGCCTCACTCCTCGTTTTTGGAGGTTTCTTGTATCTGAAGGGGAGGCACACTCAATATTTGACAAGCGACCGCGTCCTGTGATACGCTAAGCGCTGCTTCAGAGAATTACATGTAATACCTGCCCCACAAATCTACTTATACCAACAACCGTTATGAATCAGAAATCAATCATTACTGCCTCTCTTGTTTCCATTGTTTTACCGGTATATAACGGCGAAACCCTGCTTCCCGACTGCCTGAACAGCCTCATTAACCAAACCTACACCAATCTTGAAATCATCGTTATCGACGACCTTTCCAAGGACAACACCTGGAAGATCCTGCGTGAATACCAGAAACGTGATAAGCGCATCAGGGTCTTCCATAACAAAAAGCATTACGGCCCAACCGTCTGCTACAACCGGGCGATTGCCCGCGCCCGCGGACAGTTTATTACTTTCATGAATGCAGCCGATCAGCTGGCATTGACCCGCCTGAAGCGACAGGTCAATTTTCTGTTGGCCAACCCCCGGACCGTGGCTGTCGGCACGCAGTACACCAACATCCTTACAGACGGTAAGCGCCTGACGAGAAGCTCGCTTCCTCTTGAGCCGGAAGAGATCTACAAAACACTGCTTCACCGCCAGGCAGTTAAACCGGAAACTCTCCTCATCAATCGACAGCTGCTCCCCAAGGACATCCTCAGATTCGCCCACAACAAGTACCCACTTTTCTTCACGCAGCTCTTCGTCAAATTCTTCCAGTATGGCCAGATTGCCAACCTGCCGCAATCATACTACTATCACCGGCTTGACAAAAAAATGCCTCGTTCCAATAAATCATCCCTCGCCCACGCCCTTTCTATCAGCAAAGTGTGGCTGACATCTATCACTGACTACAACTACCGCCCGTCACTTCGGTCCCTCGTCGAACCGGCACTGCGCGGCATGCCCGCCCTTCGAAACTTCTAAATCAGCCCTTCTTTCTCCCAATACACCCCCGGCGGGGTTTTTAATGGAAAACTTTTCTCCCGTTCTATCCCAAAGTTATCCACACTTTTTTGGTTACTTTTTTTAGGCTGTTATATCAATCTAAACAATCAGATAGATACTCTAGGACATATGAAAAATTGGAGGCTATTTGCTATAGGTTGACAACATGAGAACGTTATGCTAGTATTGCCTCAAGTATGAAAAACGTCTTTCAAATGCTGAAGATTCATCTGCCTCAGGGCAGGTTGGAGAGAAAAGCTCGACGCAAAACAATTGCCGAGTATCAGCAGGAGATGCTCAATAGGGTGGGACGGGAGCAGTTTAAGAAATTAACCGAAAAGGGCTTAGGCATACCGGTTGGCCTACTGTAGACAAATGTCTACGAATGAGAAGAACGAATTGTTACAGATGGAGAGGTGGTGGAAGGGTAATATCTCTCCAAACTATTCGGAAAAATTTGTACTTTTACATTTGAATTAATTCGTAGCCAAAAAAAGAGCATCGCTTTCGTTACTCTAGATGATAAATTCGGTACGATAAGCAATGCTCTTAGGGTAAACGGCAAATTAGTCCTTCAGGCAGGAATAAAACTAAATGCCTGTGTTAATTAATACAACAGACTAAATTTTTTGTCAAGAAAAATTGATGAGGCTAAAAATATTAGTTTGTATTACAAGTATAGGATTTTTCATACCCCGTTTTCCCGCATATAACGCATAACGCTGTTCACTGTTTGACATGGAGATATGGTTATTGGGCAGGTAACCATATCTCTTTATGAACCAGGGAACAGCGTTTTTTTGTAGCCTCCTCCCCCTGACTCGTACTAATTCTAAATTACAACAAATAGGATAACGGTAAGCAAATCTCCTTATTACGTGCGCTTGAACAAAGGCCGTATGATTTTTCCGAACAAGCGAAACAGGGGGATTCCTCGTCCGCCAACCGGCGGATCGAGGAGGGGGTGAAATCACCCGTTGAGTGAGTGAGAGAAAAATAGGCCGACTTCACTGTCGCACGTGTTTTGGCCGTCTTTCCAAAAAGACGGTAAAGAAAATGGTAGAGGAAGTAAGGATCTGAGAAGAGTCATATGCTTTTCCTCAGAGGATAGGAACAAATTAAACAATGAGCAGGAGGTTTTTTGAAGAAGCGTCAAATCTTTTTGGCAAAGAGGATGCGGCCGGCGGCTGTTGAGATGACGCGGGAGACGACGACGTCAAGAATCCGTCCCACGTCCCGCCCCCCCTCTTCGACCACAATCATTGTCCCGTCAGCCAGATACCCGACACCCTGATTCTCCTCCTTGCCGACATGTGAGACCTTGATGTGAAGCGCCTCGCCCGGCACGGCAATCACTTTCAGCGCGTGGGCCAGTGCGTTCATATTGATGGTCGTCACGTTTTCAATCGTGCTTTTCTTCTCGAGGTTATAGTCACAGGTGATGACCTTCCCCTTGTAGGCTTTAGCAATCTTAATCAGCCTGTCATCCACCTCCACCTGCTTCTCGAACTGCTTCTCCTCGTCATCCGAAAGCACCATGACTTTGAGAGTCTTCTCTTTCTTGAGTCTCTCAAGCGCCGATAAACCCTTTCTTCCCCGCTCCCGCTTTACGGTATCCTGCGAGTCGGCCAGATGCTTGAGCTCGGACAATATACTTGGGGTGATGACAATATTTCCGGTGAGGAGACCAAGCTTGATAACGTCAAAAATCCGCCCATCTATGACAGCTGAAGTGTCAAGGAAGATACCGTAATCAATTTTTTTGCTTTTATTGATTTTGTTTGACACTCTCCGGCGCGGTCTTGGGATCATGTTGGGAAGGCGCGAGACAAGCGTCCGTGCCACCTCATCGGCAATGGCACCGATGATATTGGGCGAGAGGTCCTGTGTACCTCCCGCGGTCAGTATGTGTTTAGCCGGTTTTTTATCTCTTTTGATTGCCATAACCGCCTTTTTTCTCTATTGATACTATCACATCCTGGATTGTTTTGTACTTGTCCGGAGTCAGTATCTTCGTCAAGCCAAGTTTTTTTGCCTCACGCACCCTCTTCTCCAGGCTGGGGATACGGCGAAGCTCTCCCAAGAGTCCGACCTCCGCAATACCTACCACGTCCGAGCAGTCAATGTTTTTTATACTCGAGTAAACGGCCAAACAGATACCAAGGTCGATGCCGGGATCGGAGAGCTTGATACCGCCGGCAACATTGACAAAGATGTCCATTGTCTCAAGCGGCAACCGGCATTTTTTCTGGAGGACCGCCAGCAAAAGCTCAACGCGTCTTGGATCTACTCCTGAAACGACTCTACGCGGCATAGGCAGCTTGGAATAGACAGCTAGTGCCTGTATCTCAACCAGGAATGCTCTCGACCCCTCCAGCGTCGCTACAAGGACGCTGCCGGGCGTTTTGCCCCGCTCCGCTTGTAAAAACAGCTGTTCCGGGTCACGCACTTCCTGCATCCCAGCCTCATCCATGAGAAATATTCCCACCTCATCGACCGGCCCGAACCTGTTTTTCAGCGAGCGCAGAATACGGGTCGCTGTGTATTTCTCGCCTTCCAGAAAAAGTACCGTATCAACCATATGTGAAAGCACCATAGGACCTGCCACCATGCCTTCCTTCGTCACGTGCCCGACAAGCATGATCGGGATATTGAGCAGTTTGGCAGTCCGGACAAAGCGGAGTGCCCCGTAGCGTACCTGGGCTACCGATCCTGAGAGTCCCGAGGCGTTGGGTGATTCCAGTGTCTGTATGGAGTCAATTACTACCAGGTCAGGCCTGAGATCCTCTATCTGGGTAACAATTCTATCCGGATCTGTAAGCGGCAAAACATAGAGGTCTTCTCCCTGTGTGCCCTTTTTCCCGCCCTTGCCTATCCTGTCTGAGCGGAGCTTGATCTGTTCAACCGATTCCTCGCCCGAGACATAGAGAATTTTTTTCCCGCTCCCGGCAAGCTCAAGGCCAAGTTGTAGGAGAAGCGTGGACTTTCCCACCCCCGGGTCACCAGCGATGAGAATGAGTGATCCCTTCACGATACCCCCTCCCAATACTGTATTCAGTTCCTGGAAATTCGTTTGTATCCTCGACTTTTCTTGATATGCAACATCTTTAAGCTTTTGCAGTTTTACATCCTCCCCGACCCACGACGGACTCCCCAGACCTGTCGCTTGAGGAAGCGGCTGTACCCGTATCTCTTTCATACTGTTCCAAGCGCCACATTCCGGACACTTACCAAGCCACTGCGGGCTATCATAGCCGCATTCCTGGCAGACAAAGTTTATAGTCGGTTTCTTAGCCATACTCCTATTATACCTCATGATTGCAGCCACAGACTGGAAAGTATTTCGTATATAGTATCTGGTATTAAGT
>JAKAMH010000053.1 GCA_021813005.1 bacterium | reverse complement strand
CTAAATCCATCAAAATAGGTATTTCATCAAAGGAATATAGAAATCCCTTTTCTCTTTAAAGTTAAACTTTTGTCACAGGGACAGTTCTCTCGACAGCCCCCATCAGTTCGGGATCAGCCTCACTCAGACGGATTATTTCACTACGTTCGGCTATAAATTCCGGAGAATCAATATATTCGCTCATTCTTACGATTTTTAAGCCTGTGTTGTATGTATCGTTAACTTTTTGAATAAAGTTTGCACGATCATCTCCCAACAGAGCATAATATTCTTGTTGCCTTGCACTGACATTTCTTAGCGCGGCAGTATCTGCGACAAGAATTGTAGGGTCAACTGTTTCACCTTCTGCTCGAAGAGTTTCAGCTAATTCAGATAAAAATAGGTAGTATTTCATGCTGTCAATTGAATTGCCTTTATCGTCGTATGTTTCCCCATAGAAAATTCTTACGGGTTCAGTGTTAGGTTTAAATCTTGCTCTTATTTCGTTTGGTTCCGGAGCTTGTTGAACAAGACCTCTTGTGTTAAGTAATTGTTCCAATTTCATATTAACCATCTATCCTTTATGGAGAGGGCTGTAAATATTATCCATATAGAGCTGAAATGATAGCTCTCGTAGCTTATCTGCAATTCCTGAATCGTTATTGACATCTATTTGATTTGTAAAATCTACCAAGGAGTATCCATATAGTGTGTCAAGAGAAGGGGAGTTCACTATATTTCCTGAGAGTCTTCTTTTTGCATGTTCGGCGGTTACTATTAAGTCCACAATAGCACGCATATCTGTAGTCGATCTAATCAACCATCCGACAGTTTCAGGCTTATCAGACATAGCATCAATTCTAAACGCACCGAGTCCTTTACTTCCTAGTTTATAAGGTAAAACTCCATTTGCTTCAATCTCATGTTGTGTTGATTCAGGGATATCTGTTGGATTTCCAAACGGAAACCCTTTTGTCAGATGAATACCTATAAATTTATTAAAACCTACAACTGGAGCTATCACTCTGGCTGGTATATCATAATACTGTTCATAGGGTGGACCAATTTTAATATCAGTATTCACTGTTTGAATTGTTGCCAGCTCTTCGAAAGGGTACTTATATGCGTTAAGATTACTCCTTCTGTCCTCTGGAACCGCTTCAAGGACTTTTGCTCTAAATTCCTTGTTAGTTTCAGCTTCGCTCATAAGACGAGCCAGATTTTCTTGATACTTATCCGAGTTGCTAAGATCAGAGGAAAAAATAAAGCCTATATCTCCTCCATATACTTGGTTTAATTTATCCAGATATGCAACCCTGTTGGAGCCTTGCCTTCGCGCATCTTCTACCTCTCTGTCTTGGTTTATATCTGTTATGAAATGGTCAGCTATTAACCATGTTGGAGTAACTTCTATATTTCCTTGTCGCAAGATATCGCTCATCGTCATCATAAATAGAGCATATTTCATCATATCCACGGGTTGGCCGTCATCAAATGTTTGGCCCATCATGAGCGTGATTGGTGATCTTGCAGCAATCCTTGTTTCCAAATCTCCTTTTGTCAATATATTTCCTACAATTGTTTTGTTCGAAACGAACTGCTCCACCAGCTTAATAGTCGGATCACCCATAGAGTATTCTGCTCCCTGGTTATGACGAAAAATATCTTTCATACTCATTGTATTATTAGGGTTGTATTTGAGAAGCTGCTCTATTTATAATGGAGAACCACTGGGTTGGATTTCTTTGGCTTTCGTTGACAGCAGCAACACTTGGTACATCCCAGAATTCAGGTCTTTTCAACGGTTCTGTTCCATAAGGGTTTTCTTCCTCAAACACGTCATTGGATCGACTTCCTTGACTTCTTGTTCGAGCATATATCAATACTGCTTCTCGTTTCTGCTGATGTTCTGCCAATGCTTCGGGTAAGGTTTCTCTTACTATTGTCACGTTATCTTGTCCGAGATCCATACATTTTTGAATTAAATAAGCATCAATGTTGCTCTGTGCGAGCATTTGGTCGTCCCTGTTTGTAGCTTCGTTTAGAGCTTCTGTCAGTTGTAGATATTCAGGTTCGGCGCATAACTCCGCAAACGATACCCGACTATGTCGATTAAAAACGTCAAGATAACGTACCATATCTAGTGAACATCGTTCCAAGTGATCACGATCTGCTCCTTCAATCTTATTAAGAGAAGATCGTGTACGCTCTACAAGGTCTTCAATATTCGGTCCTGCTCCTAGGTAGAGAGTTCCTTCAGCTCTGCTTGAACTCGCTTTATCGCCTTTAATTCCTCTGATGTGCGGGATATAAAGGCCAGATGGTATTGTATGCACGCCTAATAGATCTGTTCCGTTATCTAATGTCGCCTGTGCTAATGCGGTAGTCATTTTCATGTGTCCATCTTGATCTTGACCGCTTACCATAAACGAATGGAAATTGCCGAAATCACGATGTTGAGGAAGTAATATATCACCAACTTGTGTTATCCCGGCGAATAAGAAGGGAAAATCATCAACTAACTTCTCGGCACCATAAATGTCAACTGCAAAATCAAATTTTAAGCTTCTCGCAACTATATACGAGAGCATGTTTACTCTAAACTCCTCTGACTGCAAGTATACGTGAGCCGCATCAAGATCTACACCATTGGCGCCCCAATCAAGTAGATTGTCCGCCGCCCAAAATTGATATTGTTCTTCTGTTTGTCTCGGGTCCATGGCACACTCTATGTCTGCCACAGGGACAAATACTTGAACCCCATTCTTTTGGAAAAAAGCGACTGATTCAGATGTGAGCTTATGGCCAAAATGATAAGCCCCACTGGGTTTAAACCCTGACGCTATCCCTACCGGCTTCCCATCTGCTAAAGCACTAGCAAGGGCCTGTCCGTTGCGTTGTCTTACAACAAGACTTTCGGCAGCTAGCAGTTTGCCTTTATAGTTTTCAAGGATGGAGTATAATTCACTTGAAGCAGGACTCCCTTCTGAGGACAAGTAGGTAGATTCGTAACCGGCCGGACCACCTTTATTAATTTCCTGGACAGAAAATTTGTATCTTCTAGTAGCAAATTCCATAAAGAACTATCTAGAGCGGTAAAACACCAGGAGTATAACAAACAAGTTGAGAAAAAGCAAGCTATTTGTGCCTTTGCCTTTCGCGAAAGGCGGGGCGGGGCCTTGACTTTCAACATACTATCTGATATTCATATGGATAATGGCAAAAAAAGTTTTGGTGGTGGATGACGATCTCTATATCCGCGAACTCTACGAAGAAGTGCTGAGGGATGAGGGCTTCACAGTAGAATCGGCGGTTGACGGCGAGGAAGGACTGAAGAAACTCCAACAAGGTGGGTACGACCTGGTGCTTCTTGACGTCATGATGCCAAAACTCGACGGGCTGGGCGTGCTTGACGGACTTCAGAAAAATCCGCCGAAAGAGAAAAATGGCGCCATTGTGCTTCTCACCAACCTCGGGCATGATCCGATCATCAAAGACGCACTGAGCAAGGGTGCCGCGTCCTACCTTATCAAGGCAGATCTTACCCCGGACCAACTCGTGGAAAAACTCAAATCTTTCCTCTAACCCAGGCTCCCGGCTATCCGTAAATTTGCCGGATGTTTACTTCTTTTTGCCGGGAGACTTAAGCAGTTTTCGTCCGGTTGTTTCTTCTTCAAACTGTGAGATAGCAGAAAGAGCCCGCTCACTGGAGGCGATTATTTTCTTTCTGTTTGCCTCAATTTCCTTCTGCGAATGGCTCTTGGGGGTGTACAAGGCAAGCTGGCGGATATCATTGACCGGCTCGCGCAGTTCTGCCGCAAACCGGATTACTTTGTTATTCAAAAGTTCTTCAACTTTATCCTGAAAATTGTTTTTTTCATGCTCCAGAATAAGAATTTTCTTCTCCTTCTCCTTCATCTTCAAAAATGTGTGGCTGAGAAAATAGGAAAGCGGGACAATAAGGAAGAGGGAGAAGACGGTCAGGTAGTCAAAATGCGTACTGACCTCGCCGATCTGCGGCAACAGTACGGCGATAAGCACAATCACAAATGAAAAGGTGACCGACGTACTAAAGAGAAATCCAAGCGACAGACCCAGGATATAAAGCAGATAAAAGAAGGGGGAGAAGACCCAGCCCGTATTGCCTACCCACAACAAAATTGCAGTTGCAAAGGCAAATACAAGAATACGCAGCGTTTGTCCATGAATACGCCAGTCCAGCTGATGATGCCTCTTAAGACTGATCAGATATAGCAGGGAAAAGAAGATAAGAGACAGGATGAGCGCATAAATAGCGTACGGCTTGGTCAAAGGATTGATAGTGAAGAGATAAATAACCAGCACCAAAAGAGCAAGGATTGTTCCTTCGATTATTTGCTGAAGTTTCATATGTTTTAAGTGTAGAAAACCCTTTCCGGAAAGTCAACCAAGCCGGCGCTGTAAATATAAGCCTCTTGCCTATTGAATTGATGAGATCAGGCTGTAGATCGGTGTAATAATCGAAATAATCAAAAATCCTACCCCGATGGCCAAAATAATCATGATAATTGGCTCCATGGCCGTCGTCAGCGTTTTCACTGTTTGCTCAACCTCACGTTCGTAGTATTCAGAGACACGGGACATCGACTCATCGAGTTTTCCCGTCTGCTCGCCAATTTTTGCCATCTCAACCACAATTGGCGGGAATATATCACTGGCCTCCATCGCGTCCCCAATCGCGATGCCCTTTTCAACCCGTTTCGAGACAAGAAGAATCGCACTTTTATATTTTACATTGCCAACCACGTCTGCACTCTTGATCAGCGAGTCCACCACGAGCGTACCTGTACTTACCAGCAGGCCGAAAGTGCGGGTAAACTCTACCATGACCGACTCCGAGATTAATTTACCGAAGATAGGCAGCTGCAAAATGAAAGTATCGACGACCCGTTTCCCAACTTCTGTCTTGTGCCATTTCCGAAAATAGTAAAGCAGGATGACAAGTATGCCGATAATTAGCCACCAGGCTTTCACCACAAAATTAGACGCACCCACCACGATCTGGGTCGGCAAGGGGAGTGGGATATTGAGATTTTGGTACAGGACGCTCAGCTGCGGGATAACAAAGATCATCATAATCACTACCACCGCAATCATCATGAGAACCACCATGATAGGGTAGAGTAGCGCACCTCTGATTGTGCCTTTCAGCTTCTCCTCCTTCTCCAGATTGTCTGCCAGCCGAAGCAGCACCTTGTCTAGGAGGCCGGAAGACTCAGCCGCGCGAATAAGTGCGACGTAGATTCCTGAAAAGACATCCGGATAACGCTCGAGGGCGATCGAGAACTGTTTGCCATCCTCAATGCTTGAGATAATACCCTGTACTACCTCACTCATTTTCTGATCCTGCACCTGGTCTTTCAACACATCGAGCGCTTGCATGAGTGTCAAACCGGACGTGAGCATAGAAGCCATTTGACGGGTAAAGAATACAACCTCTGACTTTTTGGGTTTACGCTTCAGAAAGGGGAGTAACTCTTCCAGATTAACCTGGCTACCGGCTGCAATTTTGACCGGAACCATCTGCCGTTTTTTGAGATAATCGGCAGCCTCGTTGGGGTCTTTCGCTTCAATGATTCCCCGTACACTTTTGCCGTCCTGTGTTATCGCCTTGTAATATAACTTCATACATGTTTACCTGCCACGTCTCTCCCGAAACCATTGTCAGTTATCCTCTCGCATGTCCGGCCTACGTCAGCCCACCAACCTCGAAAGCTCGTCCGGACGAAGCGCGTAGCTCTGGGCGGTCTCAAGCGTGATTGTTCCGGAAAGCACATACTGAGCCAAAGAATCCTCCAGCGGAATCATACCAATATCCTTGGATGTCTGAATAACCGAGTCTATGAGATGTGTCTTGCCGTCTCTGATATTGCTTGCCACGGCAGATGTACCAAGCAGTATCTCAACTGCCGGCGCCCGACCACCGCCAATCTTCGGCAACAGGCGCTGTGAAACAATTCCGCGCAGTGTATTGGCAAGCTCGATGCGTATCTGTGTCCTGTTATCTGCCGCGAAGGAGTCAACAATGCGATCGACACTCTGCGAGGCGGAGTTTGTGTGCAGCGTGGAAAAGACCAAATGGCCAGTTTCCGCCAGCGTCAGTGCTGCTTGCATGGTCTCAGGATCGCGCATTTCTCCAATCAGAACTACATCCGGATCTTCACGCAGAGCAGAACGAAGCGCCATCGACCATGAGTGCGTATCCGAACCCATTTCGCGTTGGGAGATAATACTTGTGCCCTTGGGATAGATGTACTCAATCGGATCTTCAATACTTAATATGTGAGCCGGGCGGCTGACGTTAATTTCATTCAAGATGGCAGCAAGTGTGCTCGATTTTCCATGCCCCGTCGGGCCGGTCACCAGCACAAATCCCTGATGCAGCTTGGCAAAATCATGACAAATTTTTGGCAATCCAAGCTCCTCAATTGTCCGAATGACCGGCGGAAGAAAACGAAAGGCTGAGGACAGATAGCCACGCTGAAAGTAGGCATTGATACGAAAACGTCCCAGATTACCATACGTACCGCCTCCATAACCAAACGAGAAGTCAAGCTCCTTATTGGCGAGGAGCAGCTCGCGCTGTTCAGGCGTCACAAGCGAAAACACCATTCGTTGGATATCCTCTCCCTGCAGTACCGGGAAATTAGTCAAATACTGCAAGGC
>JAKAMH010000052.1 GCA_021813005.1 bacterium | reverse complement strand
GATCTAACAACTGAAACCGGGTCTCCTCAGCAGATTATCAGAAAAACAACCACTCAGGTAGAACCACAAGCAACGGGTGGAACTCCTCAAAAAGTATATAAAACAAAAAAAACAATCTTTCGCTTTAATCAAATTATTTGGTATATCTTAGGTTTAATTGAAGTATTACTGGCCTTTAGAGTTGGACTGAGCGCATTAGGAGCTAATTCCTACGCCGGATTTACCAGTCTGATTTACGCTGTTACTACACCGCTCATAAGCCCGTTTAGAGGCATTTTGGGTATATCAAGGGTAGGGAATTCTACGTTTGAGTGGTCAACAATAATTGCCGCAATTGTCTACCTATGTCTTGCCTGGGGACTCATCTACCTGCTGAATCTTATTTACCCGATTACACCGCGTGATGTTGAGGCGCAATAAAATATGATTATCGCTATTGTTATTATTCTCGTTATACTTTGGTTTCTCGGCTATAGCCCTATCTCAGGAATTGCGATTCCCAATATAATTCTCTTCAATATTAATAATCATCCTGTTACCTTATGGGAAATCCTAATACTTGTAGCAATTGGTTGGGCAATAAGTTTATTACCTCGTCCTTTACAAGCGGTCGCATCTGTACTACTCATCTTGTGGGTACTCTCGGTGCTGGGTGTTCTTGCAATTGCAGGACTTTCAAACATTATCTTTTTTGTAATTGTCGTCGGTCTTATAATATCTATATTTATATGATGTCACATGTTACGCAGGCAATGTCATCCTGAGGTTTGTAGCCCGACCGAGTGTCGCTAAAGCTTTAGCGGTGATGCCGGGATCTTACATATAACTTGAAAGGCTCTTCTCCCGCTAAGCGGGGTCAGAATGACATGCGTAAGGTGTGTGATGATGTTCTTTATCCTATGCTAGCTGTTATTTTTACAATCATTTTCGCAATCGCGGTAGCATATTTCGCAGTTCAAAATACGGCAGCGGTTGTGATAAATACTCCCGGTTATAGCCAGGCGATCCCGCTTTATCTCGTAGTGCTTCTTTCACTTCTTGTCGGGTTTATGTTTGCCTGGATATTGCATCTGATGAATGCATTTGCATCATTATTTGCTTTTAGAAGAAAAGACAATGTTATAAAGAAAGAGAAGAAAGCAAATAACGAACTGACAAGTCGAGTTCAAAGCCTTGAAATAGAGAAGGCTAACCTGGAAACAGAGAAAAGGACGCAGATAGCAAGGCAACAGAATCAAGGCTGACAGCTGGACTTTTAAGCCGGAACCACAGATCTTCTTCAGGGCGGGTCGTAGAGACAGATATCGGTATATTTCCCCAAATTTTGATAACTTACGGGAGAAAGTAGTAGGATCCAATTTTTCGCCTGCACAAAATCAACGACCAAGTACTTCTGCCCCCCGTCTTTAGCAGAGGGATGCTATAGAAGCCTCAATCCTAGCTAAGCGTACTAAACTTGATTTAGTTCAAGGCGGAAGCATCGGCATGACGGTTTATGGGATTGCCCAAGAGATAGGTTATAAGAATATTCATTTGAGAAATCAGACGTTTCTGAGATTTGCCCCCCTTCGGACAGCCCGTCTGGTATACTTTTGATGACTGTATGGAGAGAGAAGGCAAAGAGGCTGCATTGGCTCCGCCAAGAATCGAAGATTTCTCTACTAAGCGTATAGAGATATTCGGTAAAGGTTCATTACTGGTTGATAAAGAGGTGGTAGCTGCGGATAAATGGCCAGGTATGGTAGCTGCGACCCAGCTGGATTTCCGTGAGCGGGGCATAGTGGTAAGCCGGAGAAGTAACGGCAAACTTATGACAAGCAAAGTGTTTGAAGGACTTGGCGAACGATTTGATTACGATAATCGGGCCAGGAAAATTCCATCCTCTTTTTCTCTGCCACTTCTTCCCCATGGCGCCAGAAGCCTTCTCCCCAAAATAAAAGACATCGTGGTAGTCCACTCTCATCCGATGCCTCCGGAGGTAGATCACCTCCAAACAACAGCAATCTCTGACGTCGATATCCATAGTTTTATAAATGCAGATTATAACGCCTTGGTCATGGTAGATAGGGGTGGCGCACACTTGTTGGTACGTGTTGGACACTTACTGGGTGATATTCTTCCGGCTGAAAGAAATATAGTCGAAGAAACAATAGAAGCGGTTAGCCAGGAGCGGGGAGGGGCAAGGGATGTCATAAAATCTTTGGCTACTCAACTGCCCAGTTATGGTCTGGGCTATTTTTATACTCCTACACTGAGTCCAGACCCTAAAGAAGGGTATGTAAAGTTTTATAATCCGGGAACCTTAAGGTAAGCCTTGCTAAGCGGGGTTAGTCTGCAGGATGGAGGAATGGATTTGAGAGGCTGTCTCGCCGCGGCAGATAAATGAGCCTTGCGATGACTCATCCACCCCCTGATCCGGAGCAGACCTGTTTATTTGCTATTTGTGTACTTCAGCAAGGGAATAGAAGTTGTCCGTTTGACTGCGGCGACTGGGAGTTTTACAATCGAGGAAATATGGCGAAGATTCAGTTTAAGACCAAGCTTTTCAAAATTAAAGACTGGACTATCCTGAGACTGCCCGAGGAGGCCTCAGCGAAGCTTCCGACAAGGAGTATGCTCATGGTTGAGGGCACATTCAACCTGACTGCCGGCAAGGCAGGTGGTATTCCTTTCAAGACATTGCTTGAACCGGACGGGATGTACGGGCAGGGGATAAAACCTAGTCATTGGTTTCGTCCCGGCAAGGCGCTTCTGGAGGCGACGAAGGCAAAGCCGGGCGATAGCATCCAAATCTCGCTTGAGCCGACCAAGGAATGGATAGAGCCGGAGGTACCGGAGGATATGAAGAAGGCGTTGTCTACATCGAAAACAGCGTCGGATCTATGGAAAGATATAACGCCGGGGGCCCGCTGGGACTGGCTGCGCTGGGTGCGAGCCGTGAAGACAGAGGAGACCAGGCAGAAACATCTTCAGGTCATGCTGGATAAGCTTAACAAAGGCATGCGACGGCCCTGCTGCTTCAATCGTAACCTGTGCAGCGAACCGTATGTTTCCAAAAATTGGCAACTCCTGACTACCTCGTAATCTCCCGTCACTCGCTCAATAGGAGTGTGATATACTTCCTGCCACATGCAAAAAATCAGAGCTTCCGAGAAGATTTATGTTGCCGATTCAAACATAGCCGGTGCCGGCCGGGGCGTATTTGCCCGAAGCAATATGCAAAAAGGCGAGACCATAGAGGTCTGCCCGGTAATTGAGGTGCCGGCGGGTGATCCCTCCAATGCGCCGGACGGTTTACTGATAACATATTTTTACTACTTTGGCAGGAGGAAGGACCGGGCACTCATCGTCCTCGGTTTTGGATCAATCTACAACCACTCCGTTTTACCCAACGCATCCTACAAAGAAGCGGGCAGGACGCAAACCATGATATTTACAGCACTACGAGACATCAAACAAGATGAAGAAATTACCGTGAATTACAATCAAAATAACCCGGATACCAAGATGTCCCTTTGGTTTTTTTAGAGGAGATTTTACAGAGGACTCGATAATTTGCGCGCAACATGGTAAAATATAGGGGAAGAAAGGAGGAGACAGTAGATTTAAAGGTTAAATCTATTACGATATCTATGACTGGTAC
Organism: bacterium; assembly: GCA_021813005.1. Classification (GTDB taxonomy): domain Bacteria; phylum Patescibacteriota; class Microgenomatia; order Levybacterales; family UBA12049; genus JAKAMH01. The sequence continues at coordinate 3,075 of JAKAMH010000052.1, read as the reverse complement.
AGTTAAAACAAAGACAGATAGAGGATTTGGATTTATTTCGCGAGAAGGAGAAGCAAAAGATCTTTTTTTCCATTCCAAAGACCTGGTTGGTGTTACTTTTGACGAGATTCAAGTTGGCGCAGAAGTTACATTTGACGTAGTTGAGGGCGATAAAGGCCTCAGCGCCAAGAATGTGAAGCTTGCCTAAAAGTGGTAACGCAACACAAGGAAGCCTTGCACTTGCTGCAGGGCTTTTTTGTGGTACTGCCACTCGAATATAGAGGAAACAAGTTGTAAAACTCAGATATCTTACTTATACTAAGGATAATGACGAAAACCCGTTTTTAAACTTCCTCGTAGTACTACCATCTTGTCTCACCTCTCTCTTCACTATGCCTACATTCTACTAGTAGTTGGTCAATTCGATTTAGTACTCGATTGAGAATTATAGCCCATTTGCCTCTGCTATAATCAATCCGTGAAAGTAAGGACCCTCTCTTATGCAGCACTTTTTGTGGCATTATATACTTTGAGCTACTATGTATATCATGGCCTTACCCATCCGGTGCCGCTTCCCGGAGATAGTTGGGACTACCATATCCCGATCGCGCACACCATCCTGAGCGGCGTTTTCCTGCACCCGTCCGGCTTCCGGCTGCCCCAGTGGTATTATCCCGGCTCGTCTGAAGCGATCAATGCGCTTTTCATCCTGCTCCGTGTACCGCTGACTCTCTCCAACGTTTTTGCGGCGGTCGTGTTCTTTTTCTGTCTTTTCAAACTTGGGTTAGTTTTTCGACTCAGATTCTTCTACAGCCTTCTCTTTGCACTCACAGGCTCTACGTTCAATGTCATTGTTCGCTGGCTCAACGCCGTGAGTATTGACATTTGGGTGGGAGTGTTTTTTATACTTGCACTCATTCTGCTTGAGAACCCCAGGAAAAGCTCTCGCTATTTTCTTGCATTGGGATTTGTCCTCGGCATGCTCATAGGATCCAAGTACACGGGACTTCTCTTTATTGTGTCCTTGTTTCTTTTCTATGGGAGGAGTGTCTGGAAGGTGGTAAGCACCAAGCGGTTTTCTCTTTTCATGATACCTTTTTCCGTCTTTGGCCTCTTTTGGTACCTGAGAAACTATCTATCAACTGGGAATCCCGTCTTTCCTACACCTGTCTTGGGCCTGCCAAGTAAAGACGTTTTCGGTGGCATGAATGTATTTAACGTGATGTGGACCCATCCCTCGGCAATGCTGGACTCAGCGTTTGCCGAGTACCATATGTGGGTGCTCGCATTCGTTGTGGGATGTGCCTGGCTTTTCTATCGGTTTATTATCAAGCAACAAAGAGAGATGGATGCTCTGATCAGGCTGTTCCTGCTTGGTCTTTTAAATCTTATATTCTACCTTGCATTCCCAACGTCGGAGCAGTCATGGATCATGGTCTCAAGCTTTCGTTATTCGCTTCCGGCCTTTATTCCGCTTGTCCTTGGTGTATTTCTCCTCGGACAGCGATATAAGAAAGAGGAGTGGATAGGATACGTAACGCTCGGCAATATGCTCATAACCCTCACGCTTGCCTACCATCCCAAACTGGTTTTCTTCTATGTCCCGCTCGGCCCTTCTATTATCTACTGGCTTGAGAAGCATCAGGGAGAGGAGATGCCGGCACGAATATCCTCAAGTACACATAAGACTGCAAAAAGTAATAGCTGATGTACTTTTATTATCAAAATCCGTCCGACCTGATTAACTCCATGTATATAAGCCGCTGAGGAGACTGTTATAATACTGGCATGGAAGGAGAGAAAGGGCTTGAAAACAAGAATGTCAGGATGATAGGCGGCCTCCCTCTTGACTTGAAGACTGTTGTGTCCGGGGGTGGGGAAACACAGGTTGAGGGAGTGTCGGGAGCCTCGTATTCTGTACGGGTAAGCCCTACAAGTCTTCGCATAGACGGTCCGACCGGGGACGAGTTTTTCTATGCCGATATCCACGAGAGACGAGACGGGAGATATATCAATTTTAGTATTCGTACCAAAGCCTTGTTACAATCAGAATACAACACTGACCTTTATGCGGGAAGGCTTGCAGATGAGGCAATCCGCTATTTTAGTGAGGCAGGAGGGCTGCGAGGTATAGAGTTTGACTGGTATCCCTATGCCAAAGATCAAAAGTACTACCTGCAGTCAAAAGAGGAAATAAAAGCAAGACTACTGGCCGGAGGAGAGACAGAGGGGGCGGCGGAAACCGAAGCGGCGAAGCAGGCTGCATTGACAACGTGGACGGCAAAAAGAATTGCCGTGCCGCATGGATTTACAGGGGTTAAGGTTTGGGAGGGGCTGGAGTTAATTGATCCGGCATATCCTGCTGAGGTGGTTGTCAGAGGTTACTTCTATAAGCCAGGCCAGGGGGAGGACAAAACGCAAGGAGATAGTGTATAATAGCGCTATGTCTAAACGAGCGACAGGACTTGGAAAATCCAAAATGAAGAGGAAACACGGCCACAAGACAACCAAGCGGCTGGCGATCAAGCACGAACGGCTGGCAGCGCTTGCTGAAAAGCGCCGGAAATAATTCCCACCGACTTTTGCATCAAAGACCACGATTTACTTATTGACAAGCCATTTTTGGCAGTAGTATACTTGCCACAGTTATGTTCTGTGCTTATTCAACAATTACTAAGTCCCCCGCCGCGATTAGATGACAGGGGATTTGGCGGAGGTAGGGACCAAGTCTCCAAGCATAAAAGCCAGGAGACTTTTTCTTTATGGGGCAAGGACGAGAACTTCCTACAACATTAACCAATGAACAGGTAGCACGAAGGATGGTGAGGATTGATCGTGATCCGAGAGAGGGCTATGTCCAAGCCTTGTCGGAAGAGCTCTCTCAGACCGTATTTGGGCAACCTGCGGCGATGAAAAGCCTGGCTAGAAGTGTAGCCCGATTTGAGTCAGGACTCTCAGATCCCGGCAGGCCACTTAGCGTCCTCTTCTTCTTGGGACCTACAGGTGTAGGCAAAACAGAGTCAGCTTATGCACTTGCAGAACACTTGTTTCAGGATAGAAATTCAGAGCAACTCAAATTGATAAACTGTTCAGAAT
>JAKAMH010000051.1 GCA_021813005.1 bacterium | reverse complement strand
CCCAAAACTCCCGCTCTTCATCCTCATTGTTAAATTTTGGTAGTTTAAGCTGCTTTTTCATATAATGGCACCTCCTTTCGGTTTACATCTCTTGTAGATATAATTCTTACTTTTTTACCAAATAAGGTATCTTCCTCTGTTATACTGACAATATGACACCCCTTGCTTCACCGGAGATTATCCATCTCCTCAAGACATACGGCTATCTCGCTTTGGGACTGGGCGTCGGAGTTGAGTCTCTCGGTATTCCGTTTCCGGGCGAGACGCTGCTCGTGGCGGCCGCCGTCTATGCCGGTCTTGGGCATCTTGCGATTGGGGGAGTGATTACCGCCGCGGCTTCGGGCGCGATCATCGGGGATAATATCGGTTATATTCTTGGTCTCTACGGTGGTAAACGTTTCCTGGTCAGGTTCGGACGCTATATTAAGATTTATCCGGAGCATTTAGCCTACGCCGAAAAGTATTTCCAAAAACACGGCGGCAAAACGGTCTTCTTCGGCCGCTTTGTGGCGTTTCTGCGCATGTGGTCGGCCCTTCTGGCAGGCGCCAATAACATGAGTTGGCGTCGCTTTCTCTTCTATAATGCCGCCGGGGGTATCGCTTGGTCTGCCTTCTACGGGATTTTAGGATATCTTTTGGGTCGAAATGTCATACTGCTTGCCCGTATACTTCATGCAATCGGGATCGTCGGATTTATCACGCTTTTTGTCGCACTTATCATCGTGATAGTGGCTTGGCGGCGCGTACTGCGCGATATTGAGGTGAGACTTCCCGGGGAAAAAGCCGGATAAATCGGTACTTGCATTACAAAAAGCGGGCCGGTATGATAAATAAAATGTCGGCTGAGAAACCCTGCTGCGGAGACTGCAAATGGTTTGACCCAAAAAGAGTAGACGGAAATCCGGTTGGATTTGTGGCCACGAGTCGCGGAGAGATTGAGGCAGGATATTGCCGGACGAAAAATGGGCTCATCCGGGGGTCGATCCCAGAAGATGCTGAATGTTTTCAGCCGGTGGGGACATTTGTCCGACGGACGGAGACTGCTGCGGAGAGACCAGGGCCTGCTGCCGGATTGGCGAGGCGAGTTATTGCCCTGACGCCACTTTCAAAATAGACTGACAGGCAGCGTTTCTGTTCGCAAAGGGCTTTAGATATACGCGTGAATAGGAAAACAATCTTCTCTCTGCTTTGCTTCTCTTCTCTCCTCTGTCCGCCTTTCATCCAATGTAGACAAGCATTTTCGCTTTACCTGAGCCCAGTGCCGGTTGGCCTTTATTTGGTGCGTAGTTGAGCAGGTAAGAGACTAGACGATAAAGGTCAGGACTCCGATGAGGAGGCAGTAGACTGCAAACGGGTAGAGAGCGTTGACTTCGTGTTGTCTGAAGTATTTCATCAGAAAGGCAGTGGCAAAATAGGCAGTGACTCCGGCCACGACTCCGCCGATAAGTGCAGGCAAAAGATCCGGTCGCTCTGCGGCGTGCAAGAGCTTTGGCACCTCGAGTACTCCTGCGGCAAAGATGATCGGGGTGGCGAGAAGAAATGAGAATTTGGCCGAAGCCTCATGTGTCAGTCCGGCGATAAGACCCCCAACAAGAGAGGCGCCGGAGCGGGAAAAGCCGGGGAGTAGCGCCAGGGACTGGCTGATGCCGATCCAAAACGCGTTAGAATACGTCAGGTGCTCCAAGGATTTTGACTGTTTCTTCTTCCTCAACCACTCGCCGCCAAAAAGAAGACCGGCATTGAGAATAAGAAAGACTGCCGCCATGCGGTAGTTACCGAAAAGTGCAGCGAGCTTTTTCTCGAAAATAAGTCCTAGAAGTCCTGTCGGTATGGTACCAGTGACAAGAAGAAGCATGGTTCGGCGATTTTTGTCTCCCGCAAAGAAACCTCGTATCAGGTCGATCCAATCCTGTCGGAAATAGATGAGAAGCGCTGTGGCAGTACCGAGGTGCAGCATCGTCAAAAGCGGCAGAAAGCTGACACTCTTGATGTTAATGGCGAGGTGTAGGATGTGGGGAAGTACGATGGAATTGCCCAAACTTGAAACAGGAAAAAGCTCAGTTATACCCTGGAAAACAGCGAGGAAAATTGATTGGAATAGCGTGAAGTGCGGCATTGTGACAGCGCTTCCTTATGCTACGGCTTTGAAGATGCCTTGTCAAGGGCTTACCGATGCATCTTAGTTTAATTTAGAAACGTCATCCCTTCGTCAAATAGAAGTGTCACCTTTGCAAAAACGAAGCTATCAGGTATGATGCGTAGCATGAGCGGATGGCAGGCTTCACTCTCAAAGAACAGGAAAAAGCAACAATTCTTAAGCAAGCACTGGAAGGACAGATCACCAATGATCACGCAGCAAGGAAACTAGGGTTGTCTGTGCGACAAGTACAACGGGTAAAGGCTTCCATACGAAAAGGTGGTATCGTAAGTGTTGTCCATAAACTTAAGGGTAGACCAGGAAACCATCGTATTACAGAAGAGATTAAGCAAGCATCACTTCAGGCAATTAAAGAGCACTACTCTGATTTCAAACCCACCTTTGCCACAGAAAAGTTAGGAGAACATCATGGTATCCATATTAGCTATGGAACTACAAGGTTATGGATGATACAGGAGGGGCTGTGGAAACCACGGAAGCAAAAGCAAAGAAAATATTTTTCCTGGAGGCGTAGAAAAGACTACTTTGGAGAATTACAGCAATTTGATGGTTCCTACCACTACTGGCTGGAAGACAGGTACCTTGACGCTGAAGGTAATCAGATTGAAATGTGTCTTTTAGCAGCAATTGATGATGCCACAGGGGAAATTACCAAAGCTGAATTTGCCGAACATGAAGGAGTGATTCCCGTCTTTCGCTTTTGGAAGGGATATGTCGAAGACAAGGATCTTGGCAAACCAACAAGTATTTACCTAGATCGGTTCTCTACTTACAAGATTAACCACAAGGCAGCGCTAGACAATGCTCAATTGAAGACACAGTTTCAACGGGCGATGGGAGTGCTGGGGGTTACCGTTATCTTTGCCAATTCTCCTCAGGCAAAAGGGAGAGTGGAGAGATTGTTTGGAACCCTGCAGGACAGGTTAATCAAGGAGATGCGCCTTGCTGGGATCAAGACGCCGGAACAAGCAAATATTTTTCTTAAAGAAGTATTTCTTCCAGCATTTAACAACAAGTTTGCTGTTATCCCGGCAAAGACAGGAGATGCGCACAGGAAACTACAAGAACAAGAAAAAGTACAAATCCAGCATATTTTCTCTGTTCATGAAGCACGAAGAGTTACCAATGATTTTACCATTCAATTCAAAAACCAGTACTACCAGCTAAAGGAAATTCAGCCAACAACGGTAAGGCCAAAAGAGATTATCCTCATGGAAACCTGGTTAGATGAGTCAGTACATATTCTTTTCAAAGAACAGGAACTCCAGTACCTAGAGCTTCCTGGAAAACCACAAAAACAATACAAACAACCACCTATCCTTACTACACACAAGCTCAATTGGAAACCTCCCGCTGACCACCCTTGGAGAAAATTACGCTATGGGAAGGGGTGACATTTCTATTTTAAAATGACAGGGCTTACCGATGCAGTTGCTGCAGGGTCAGGACGCGGCATGCTCTCTTGGCAAAAGCGTAGATAGAGTGTCTAGTTTTTGTCTCCCCACTCAGCCATCTTGATGAACACCTGTTCAAGCGATTTACCCTTTTCGGTTAGTTCATATTCGACATGCGGAGGAATTTCGGCAAAAACACGCTTATGTATAATGCCTTCCTTCTCAAGTTCGTGAAGCCTTAGAGACAGCGTCTTAGGGCTGACCCCTTTCATTAACCGTTGCAATTGCCCAAAACGTTTTTTGCCGTCAAACAGATTATGGAGGAGAAGGGCTGTCCATTTGCTGCCGATGACACGAAGCGTTCGGGCAACACTGCAGGGCTTTGTCGGCATATGCGTATCGTATTTCATACTTTCTAAAAGGTAACTACTTTACAAAGGGAAGGATTGGATGTATTCTAGACGAACATTTATGAAAGTGCAAGTAATCCTGGGCAGTACACGTGAGGGAAGGTTTAGCGAGAAACCGGGCGGTTGGATTGTTGACGAACTGAAAAAACGTGATGGAATTGAGGCGGAGGTTTTGGATCTACGCGATTACCCCATGCCGTTTTTTAACGAACCGGTCTCTCCGTCTGTAATTACAGAGCCATACAAAAATGAAGCAGTACAACGATGGACCAGGAAGATAGATGAGGGAGATGGCTATGTCATTATTGCCCCCGAGTACAACCACGGTTATCCGGCAGTACTCAAGAACGCACTTGATTACACATATAAATCATGGAACAGGAAGGCGGTTGGATTTGTCGGCTACGGAAGCGCGATGGGTGCCCGCTCAATAGAACAATTACGACTTGTCGTTGCGGAACTACAGATGGTATCTGTCCGCCAGTCTGTGCTTATTCCGGGGGCGGTCTATATGGAAGCCAAGAATGCTTCGTCGGATGGGGCGGTGAAGACAGCATTTGAGCCAGTTTCAGAGCAGGCAAAGACGATGATTGACCAACTCCTCTGGTGGGCAGGCGCTCTGAAAAACGCCCGTGAACAAACTTCGTAGCCTGCCTCACGTCTTCTCAGATAATTTTCAGCAAATCCTGCTATAATGCCTTCGTGAAAATCCTTCTCGTCGAGGACGAGCACAAGATTGCCAATTCCATCAAACAGGGGCTGGAACAGGAGCATTATGTTGTGGATGCTGCCTACGACGGAACAACCGGCTACGATCTTGCTGCGTCCGGGGAGTATGATCTCCTGATACTGGATCGACTGCTTCCCGGTATTGACGGACTTACCATTTGTGCCGATCTCCGCGAAAAGGGAGATCACACGCCCATCATTATGCTGACAGCCAAAGGGCAGCTTGCAGACAGGGTGGAAGGGCTCAATACCGGCGCGGATGACTATATCAGCAAGCCTTTTGCCTTTGAGGAACTTCTGGCACGCATCAAAGCGCTAAGCCGCCGCCCTCGTGATATCGTCAAAAGTAAGCTGCAGGTTGGGGATCTGGTGCTAGACAGTGATACTTATGAAGTAAGTCGAGGCGGGACAAAGATAACGCTCTCAGCCAAGGAGTTCGCGCTCCTCGAGTATCTCATGCGGCACAAAGGTAAAACACTGACAAAGGAGCAGATCATCAGCCATGTCTGGAACTACGATGCCAATATTCTTCCCAATACGGTTGAGGTATTTGTGGGATATCTTCGTCAGAAAATAGATAAGCCGTTTGATGGTACGGTACTTCTTCACACGGTGCGCGGATTTGGGTATAAGATAATAGATAGCGAAGAGCGTAGGGCTCAGAGCAAAGAGTGATAAAATCTTCCCTATGCGCTACACTCTCAGCACTAAGCCATAGATATGTTTCAAAGAACCCGTCTCAAGCTCACCGCTTGGTATCTCCTCATTATCATGGCAATCAGCCTTGCTTTTTCAGGTGTCATTTATGTATCGTCCACCCATGAATTTGATAGAATACTGCGTCAGCAAAAATTCAGACTTCAACATCCACAGGTACGCGTCTTAATTATGAATAATGGAGATGGGGACCAAATTGGAACCATTCAGGCTCTCCCCCGACCGGATATAGAGGTCATCAACAATGCCCGTCTTCGGGTGCTTGAGGAACTGGTGGTGGTCAATATCTGCATTCTCATTCTCTCGGCAGTGGCGGGCTACTTCCTTGCCGGTCGCACGCTTCGGCCAATCAGGGAAATGCTTGACGAGCAGAACCGCTTTGTTACCGATGCTTCACACGAACTCAATACGCCGTTGACTTCTCTTAGGACAAGCATCGAGGTCAATTTACGTAATAAGTCGCTGAATCTGAAGACGGCCAAACAAACGCTGCAGAGCAGTCTTGAGGATATTGAGGCACTGGCGTCACTCTCAAACGGGCTTATCGGTCTGACACGCTATCAGAGGAGGAATAGCTCGATGCATTTTGAACGCGTGGCGCTGGCAAAGGTGATCAAGGCGGCACGAGAGAAGGTAAAGACAGCTGCCAACAAGAAACAGATACACATTGTCGAAACTGTGCCTGATGTAGTCATCGAGGGAGATCAAAAGACGCTCACTGAACTCTTCGTCATTCTTCTGGATAACGCCATCAAGTACAGTCAGGCAAAAAAACAGGTGGCGATCGAGGCGACGGACTCCGAGAAAAGAACGCAAGTACGGGTACAGGACCAGGGCATTGGTATTGCCAAGGAGGATTTGCCGCATATTTTTGATAGGTTTTACCGGGCTGACAAGTCGCGAACCAAACAGGAAGTGCCAGGATACGGTCTGGGGCTGTCCATTGCCAAGCGAATTGTGCAACTGCATAACGGTACGATTACTGCCGAGAGTGAGAGCGGGAAGGGAACGACGTTTACTATAGTCCTTCCTAAAAAAGCTTGATTTTAAGCGGTTTTTCAGGAAACAGCGGTATGATGCGGGGAAGTACGTGCTATGGCAAAGTTTCCGCAAAACAATCCACTTTTTAAGCGACTTAAGACATTTCCGCTTTTTGCTACCAAAAAACGTCTCATAGTTACACTTATTGTCCTCCTGTTTGCGGTTGGTTTTTTTTCTCGCTCATTCCTTTTTGCTAAGACAACTCCCCAGTATCAAACTGCGCAAGCCAAAAGGGGCACACTGGTCGTGTCTGTTTCCGAATCGGGGACAG
>JAKAMH010000050.1 GCA_021813005.1 bacterium | reverse complement strand
GAAAAATTGGTTAGGGACATTTACAAGTTAATGTATCCTTTTTTTCGAGACAAAACCGACTTGAAAAAAACAGCATTTACTATTCAGCTGATTTACAGGGAGGATTTGGAGATCGTGAAAAGAAAAAAAGGGAATAAAAACTACATTGGTTTTTTTGACTTTATACATCCTGCAAAAATTAAAAGCTTTTATCAGCTCAGCATTTTCCAGTTCCAACTACTAATTAAGGCTGCTCTATACTATTCACTTGAAAAGAATAATGGATTTATCCTTCATTCATCGGCCTCGCTCGTTAACCAAAAATCCTATATATTTCTAGGTAATTCTGGTGCCGGAAAGTCGACCATTATTAAACTACTAAGAGAGAAATATAAGGCATTAGCTGATGACACTTCTATAATCCGATTAGATCATGGAAAATATTTTTTCTATCAGACTCCATTTCTAGAGAAAGAGCAATGGATCATTCGAGGCCCTGAAAAATACTCTGTCGGGAAGATTTTTTTTATTCGGAAATCAGATAGGCTCCAAGTCAAAAAAATTCTGAACAAAAACACTGTTATAAATAAATTACTCTCACATACCATACTCGAAAAAAACGAAGGCAATTTGATAATTAAGAATGTGCTTGAGTTTATAGAGAACTTTGATGAATTTTACTATCTGTATTTTAAAAATGATTCTGGGGAGCTAACAAAATTTATCGAAAAAGTATAGGTGTCAGAAATTTCGTTATCCATTTCACTCTTCCAGTTTTTTTGTATAGTAGTCATGGACTAAATAGCTATCAGCAAAGTATGACTTACACTGTTTCTCTAAATGCAGGTTAAAGACAACTTGTCTTCCAGAAATTTCCTCTACTGAAGTTACAGTATTTCCTTTCCCATCATAAGTATATAAGGAGTCTCCTACAACGATCTCCCCCGCTTCTTTCCATATACCGCTACTGAGAGAGAGTGGGTGATCATGAGTTATTTTAAGTGTTTTATTTATCCTCAAATATCCTTGAACAAATTTTCTGTCGATTGAGATAACTTTGTTCTCCAGATACTTACCACTAATTGGATCATATGATAACACCATATCCCCTATCTCAATATCTTGAATTTTCTTCTCACTTTTGTCGCTCAGCAGGATAAACGTGTCGGGCAGCAAGCAGTTTCCCTCCGCTGTCGATCCTCCCCCATATGCAAATACACTTCCTACAAGTAGCGTGTCGAGGGAGTCAAAAAAACGACTATCGGACAGAAAAAAATTAACCTTCATCTGTCTTTTTGAAATTGTTGGTCTCTTATATCGAACTTTAAAGTTTTTTGATCGTCGCATGCTGAAGATTATCCTCCTCTCCCAATAAATCAAGTGTTTCAGTGATTTCAACCCGATCACCAATCTTCAGGTCTGAAAATCTTATAGGGATTTCTTCATTCCCGCTGGCCTCTATGAAAGTAAATTTCGACAGGTTCTGCTGAAATAATAGATAATAATATTGTACCTTATTGTTCTGCAATTTTAGTGCTTTTACATAACTACGCTGGTTAATAATCCCCGGAGTATCGTACACCTGCGCAATCGTCCCATTATAAACATTCTGAACAGTTGAGGATACCAATTCTCCAGCTACTATCCTACCTAGGTAATCAAGTGAGGCTTGATTGATTGCTTTAGGTTGTTTAAGAAATTCGGAGCTTGGAGAGGCAATTTTACTTCTCTTCCCAGTACCAGTTGGCATACTCGTTCTCAGCGTGGCAACATTTACTGAAGGTGAGTGACTAAGATTAGGATAGAAAACATAAATTGCTTCTGCAGTCACCATCAACAATAACGAAATAAAGAGTGCAGTCAGAATTTTAGTAGTCATATACCTTGTCTTAAATATAATAATCTTCCACTCAAGTGTCAATGACTTTTACTAAACTTTGAATTTGTGCAGTCGATTATTTTGCGGGATACTAGATAATTAGCGAGATTTTCTGCAATAGCTCTATATCCTTTCGGACTGGGATGAGAATCAGGAAGAATATAGTTATTAATCGCGTGGATATTGGGAATCCTGTCATAAAAATAGACACTCTTCGTTGAGCGAGAAAATCGCGTAAGTAAATTTTTATATATATCTTCAGTATCTGGAAATGTGAACAGGACAATAGGCTGTTTTCCTGTATTCCTTAGCTGGTTAAGAAATGATTCTTGAAACCTAATAGCATTTTGAGCCCCAAATAGTCTCAACATATCTGTCTCCGACTTCCAGAAATCCGGATAGTAATTACCTTTGGCCACATAGTTCGCGTAGTTATTACTTTTTTGTATCTCATTCCAATATTTACGCATAATTGGGATTTGATACTCATCAAGTCTTCGGAAATCATCTCCAATTAGAAACCACAGGATTAGATCAGGATCATACTTTTTCCCCCTTTTTTCATATCTCGCTTCAGCATACTGTAGATCATATCCCGACACTCCGAGATTTAGCACCTCAAATTTAGCAATGTTGCCACATTTATATCGCTTATTGAGAATATCGGAAAGTTGTGAAGGGTAGTTTTGCGACGTGTTAACATTTCTTCCAAACGTAAATGAATCACCAATTGCAGCAATCCTATATACCCCTTTTTTCTTCTCAATCGCATTATTACTTGTCTGGTTTAAGCCATCACTGTTTATTGTGTATACAGGATTATTTGGCCCATGAGTATTTTTCCATAAAAGATGAATGGTGGTCGTTGTATGTGGCTTCAGCTCATAAAAGTACTTTATTGGACCATAATTACCAAAAAGGAGACTACTCCTGTGTAACACATCTACTTTGATTGCCAATGTAGGGAAAATAAGCTCTGTGACCAAACCGATGATACACAGTAGCTCAACGATAACAATGGTCTTCCATATGATTTTTTTAACATTCATGCCATAAATAAGATTTCTGCCTACCTGTCAATAAGCAAATCCCTTTATATCCTGAAGTGCCTTTTCATGAGTAGCAGCATTCTCATTTTTATTTATCGGTGTGGCCTGCGGCAGATTATACCTTGACAGATAATTGAATAAATCGTTCTTCATCCTAGCAGCCACCTCAGGCATTCCTGTAATGAGATTCCTCTCTTCACCTGGATCTAATACTATATTGTAAAGCTCTTCTGCCTGTCCGTTGAGCCGACATGAACCCGGAAGAGAATAGATATACGAATACGCTCCGTCTGATACAGAAAATTTTGTCCAGGTGCTATTTGAAGCATAAATCTCACGCTTGTGGAGAAAAAGACGCAACTGCGATAGAGGATTATTGGAAAAGAGACTGGCAAAGCTTTTGCCGTCAAAAAGATAATCTTTCTTTGATACATGCAGTAAATCTAAGAGCGTTGGCAAAATATCGATGTTCTGAAGCAATATACTTTCCGTACCACTGTGTGAAATCTCAGGATCTTTAATAATCAGCGGGATATGCACTGCAGAGTTATAAAGAACTTCTCTATGGTTAAAATAGTAATTATGATCAAATCCTTCCCCATGATCACCATAAATGACAACAACTGTTTTTTTGTCATTATCATCCTTTTTTAGCTGGTTCAGCAATTCCCCTTCCAGTCTATCTGCATTAAGTATCTCAGCATCGTATAATGCCCGCATGATAGACACGACTTCTGGTGGCACTTTTTTCTCCTGGCATTGCTGATACTGTGCTCTAAGTGTTTCTATCTGTACCTGAGTCATCTTGGAAACGTGTTGACATTCGCTCTTTGTTAAAAATTTACATACAATATTTCGTGGGGGGATGTACGGGGCGTGTGGATCCAGAAGGTGCACCCAGAGAAAGAATTTGGTTTTTCGATTATTGTGTAACCAGTTTACGGCGTGTTGAATAAGGTTATCATAGGTTCTATTATCACCCTCTGTGTAATATTCACTGTTATTTTTCGAAGAATAGTATTTATATTGATAGAATTCTTGCGTATCAAACCCTCTTCCTAAGTCTATCGCTTTTGGATATATGCCAGTTGTGAAAGTGGCAGTAATATAATTTACTTTTTTTAGTATCGTCGCAAGCGTGGGTACATTACTACTTACAGGTATACCTCCATTTGTGATAACCCGAGTGTTAAAAGGACTTTTTCCCGTCAAAAGAGCTGTAAAAGACGGTTCTGTCATGGGAATCACTGTATATGCTTGAGTAAATACGGTTGCATTCTTGGCAAATGCATCAATATTGGGGGTCGTATTGCGTGCATATCCATACACGCCCATATGATCGGGACGGAGCGTGTCAATTGAAATAAGGATCACGTTCATTTGTGGCGTCAGCGAATAGTAAATACGCGTCGCGATGAATACCATAAGCAAAAGCAATGTGGTGCCGAATAGTATTCGTCTTATATGCTTATGTCTATGCAAGAAGTTTAATAGCTTTTTTACCACCCTTTTATGATAGGTGCATTATCTATTGTTGTCTATACTTTCGATTTCTGCGGATATCCTTAAAATGTTAAATCATATTAAAGCCTGTACGAAAAATTGCATTTTACCCCGAAGTATTTTACTATTAGGCTGTGAGCAAAGAAAAAAGTTTCAGGGTCCTTCATCTCCTCTCGTACTTGTTTTCCCTCCTCACCCTACTTTATCTTGGCACGTATACTTTTCTCTACCGGCCGCTTGATACCCGCTACAGTATTTTCCAGACAATCCCCATCCTTGACAGGGCAAATGTCTATCCGGGCTATACGCTGATCTCGCCTTATAACAGACTTTTGAGCCTGAATCCAGACTGGCAAGGGAAAGTATACCTGCTTGATCTTTTTGGAAGGCCGGTGCATACCTGGCATACCAATCAGCAGGCACTCTACTCGGTACTTGAGAAAAACGGCAACCTACTGGCGGAGATGGAGCAGCCGAAATACTCAGAGTTTCTTCCGCCGGGAGGTAACACGGGGACGGTTGAGGAGCTCGACTGGCAATCACGTGTAGTTTGGCAGTATAAAAATGAACGCATGCATCATGATATAGTACAGCTCCCCAGCGGCAACGTGGTGGTATCGCTTTGGGAGAAGACGCCGGCAGCGATAGCCAGCCAGGTCCGGGGAGGAGTGGCAGGCACAGAATTGAATGGGACGATGTGGTCGGACGAATTGGCTGAGATCAACAGGCAGGGGAAAATTGTTTGGTCCTGGCACTCCTCTGAGCACTTAGATCCAACGATTGACATACTGGATGCCTCTATGCCCCGCTATGCCTGGACATATACCAACGGATTTAAGTATGTCAAGCACAATCCGGTTGACGGTACGGAGGCATTTCTTGTCAGCATGCGGGTGCTGGACGAGGTCATGCTGGTCCGAAAGCAAGACGGCAAGATCATCTGGCGCTCCCCCAAAGGCATGCTCAACACGCAGCATGACCCAACCATGCTTGCCAATGGCGACGTGCTTGTCTTTGACAATGGATTCGCACGGCCACCTGATCCCTTCCCGTCATTTGGTACGCGAGCGGTTGAGATAAATCCACGGACGGATAAAGTCGTCTGGCAGTTTGACGGCGGACCGGGAGCAATCGACAAGATGAATTTCTTCTCACCGATTGTCGGGGGAGCACAGCGGCTGCCCAACGGCAATACGCTCATCACCGATGGGCCGAGAGGGCATATCTTCGAGGTCACGCCGCAGAAGAAAGTCGTCTGGGATATGGTAAATCCCTATACTACGCCGATGACCGGCGCCTTCCCCAACCACTTCCTCTTTAAAGTCCGGCAATATGGCGCCGATGAAATACGCTGGCCCGAGAAACTGCCGCCGCCGGTGTCGGGGTTTGCTTACGCTAGCTACGAACTATTGAAAAATATTTATCCTTTCTAGTGCGGCTCACGCGGAATGCCCTGAAGACTCAAGTTTGCTTACCCGTTTCTCAAGTTCCCTGGTCTGATGCGCGCCAACCTCCTGCTCTATTCTTAAATTATCTACTACCCCAACAAATCCATCCAAGGTATTTTGCAATCTGTCAAGCTTGGTGTCTATCATGTCTAGCTTTGCCTCAACCTTATCAAGTCTGACTTCAACTCTTTCAAGTCTGATTTCAACTTTCTCAAGTCTTGTCTCAACCTTTTCAAGTCTGGCCTCAACTTTATCAAGTCTGGCAATGACTCCTCTTGTAGCAACTTGTGTATGATCTCTATCATTCATCGTGAGAGTTAGTATACCACTGCGTGTTAGCGAATTGTCAATATCACAAAAGTCCTCATCAGGGTAACTGCGTTCTCTGTCATTCCGTGCCTGACACGGAATCTATTTGGATCCTGAATCAAGTTCAGGATGACGACTTTGCAGTTACCCTGAGACCTCATTTGCCACCTGGCGCGAAGAAGTCCTCTCTCTAGAACTCAAACAGGTATGGGCAGTGGAGGCGGTAGACACGCTGGCAGAATTTGCTGACGGCTACTTTTTCAATTTTTACAATTCCAAAGAATAAGTGTATACTACGTATAATATGCAGAGCAGGACGTGGTATGCCCGGATGGATGATCCGACTTCCCCCGATACTATCCATCAAATATTTGCCTACGGGACTCTTGAGGATATACGGGAACTGAAGAAGATGGTAGGCACAATAAAGTTACGGAAAATATTTCTCAAGTATCCTAAAAAAGTTTATAAACCTGAGACCTTAAATTTTGTTAGAACTATTCTTTTAGGTATTTCGTCCCTTGATGAACAACAATATCTTAAATCTGCGCTTCGACATACTTGATAACAAGCGCCAAGCCTTACTCGACGGACTCCTCCCCTTTACAAAGGATTTTGTCTTGGCCGGCGGAACA
>JAKAMH010000049.1 GCA_021813005.1 bacterium | reverse complement strand
AAACTTCCTCAAGGAGCAGATCCGTTCCCCTCAACTTCCAATTTAAAAACCCAAAGCTCGACACTTTTCCGCCGCCCCAGGGAGACAAGCAACGGCACCGAGTTAATCTGGAATGTTGACAGCCTCAATCTCACTGCCGGTCATACGTACCGGGTGCAGATAATTCTTCATGATGGTGACCAATATTGGGGCGGCGACCTTGGTATTGCCTGCACCACCATCCAACTCTGAGTAGCTTCTGGTAACTATAAGCCTACTCTGCTACAATACTGCCGTGCTAACTACTGAAAAGAAGATATTGCCTCTGGAGGAGCAGATCAAACGCAACGTGCAGGAGCGTTTTTGGAAAGGCCACGATCTACGTCTTGCTCGGCAAGTAGTTATTTTTCCGGGCGAGGAGATTGTGCCGCTTGTTATTCCGCCCGAAGCGCTTCCCTCATTTGCCGATATTCCCCAACCGCTGGACTTTCTGAAGAGAACCATTGTCACAGGACGAAGCAGATATGCGCAGCTCGGCCTTTTCCCCGACCCGCGCATGGGTACGCATATCGCGCTTAATATACCGGCTGATATAAGACTCAGCTCCGGACGTTTCACAGCTCCATTTGAAGCGCGGGTGATTATGAATAATCTGGGAGCACGACCCATCCAACTTGAAGCGGGCTCCAAACTTTGCCGCCTTTTCTCAAGCGAAGCGACCGAACATATCTCAGGACGTGAATTGGTAGAGATGGTCGCGGAGAAAGAAATCGGCATCTCAGGGACCTATGGAGATGACTGGAAATGGGTCTATAAGAACGGCAGGAAAGCAGAAAATAAGATCACCGGTGTGGCACTTCGCATCAGTCCGGCAAGCATGCGCTGGATTCCGCCCTCCCCGGAGCCTATCCATATCAGTGATACCAGCCGGAATTTTCGCCGCGAGATAGACCAGTACCTTAAGCCGCTTCCGGACAAAACCGATGAGCCCATCCTGATTATCGGTGAAACTTCCTCCGTCGTTTCACTTTCTCCGAACGTGCACGGTGTTCTTGACAGAAAAGTTCTACCACGCACGGAAAGTAGACGGACCATCTACCCTGTCTTCTCAGATCCCGTGCACGAACAGTCACTGCTAGCTGAGGGATTCAGAACCAACTGGCCTATCAGGACGGAGACCCGAAGCCTTGTTGATCCGTATCATATTGCGGACTACGTCATCTTGCGATTTTGGCGGGACAGACCGGCACCATCCGGCCTCAAATAGTCTTAGGGCCTCTGGACCGGTTTCGCTTCTCCAAAATCACGACCAATAGGTAGCATCCAATCCCCAGAGACAGTCCCAAAAGGGTACCGCCGATGACATCCGTTGTCCAGTGTTCCCCCAGATCCACACGCGAGACAAGCATGATAGCGTCAAAAATCACGACTCCCGCTGTCATGAGGTACTTAAGATAGGCCGGCACCCGCCTGCTACCAAGAATAAGGATTACCAAGACAGAGGAGACAAAAATCGTCCTGGCCGCGTGTCCTGAGGGATACGAACCGGAGGGATGCGGCACATAGTCTGTCGGGAACTGTACGAGTGAAATATAGCGGGCAAACCGAAACGGCGGCCCGGGATGTGTCACAAATATCTTGCCAAAGAGCTCAAAAAGAAGGATAGTTCCAAACCCAAAAAGATAGACTATAATCTCCTTGATTTGGCGGCGAAGTATGAGGATCAGGAAAAGCAGTACTGTCATCACCTCAAACGTCCCCATGACGCTGAAATAGGAGAAGAAGAGATCAAAGCGGCGGGAAATATGATTTTGCAGCCTTACCGTGGAGTTAAAGTCAAAGTGAATGAGCGTATCGGTATGAACTATGTACGAGAAGATGACAAAAACCGCAAAGCAAAAGACGCCAACGCCAAGCAGTATCCGTTTTCTCGTCATTCCCCCATTATACGAAAATTTACAATCCTTGCACAGCCTTTGACAAGCCGACACCACTGATGATCCAGCCGTTTTCTCCCTTATAGAATTCAGCACAGCCCACACTTCCCCGACTATCAACCCTGGCAAGAAGTAACTCGCCGTCTGAGACCACGAAGAAGCCTTTGGGCCCGTACTTGCTTTCAGTATCCGTCACCAGGATTCGTCTTCGCTGTCTGTTGCCGGGTGCATTATATTTTCTGTCATCATCCAACTGCAGAATAAGCTCCGTGCTATTGTCGCTCCTGTGGGGATGAAACTGCAGAGTCAATACAGCGTTATGGACATTTCGCCTGCCGCCCTCATGAGTAAAACGATCAAACAGCGTAACGAGCAACTTTCCGCCGCTTCCAGGATCAGTGTCCGGAAACATACCAAATACGGTACCCTCAGGAATATTTCCGATTACTACCGGATAATGCCGCAGTTTTCTACGAATCAGTGTGGCTGCCTGATTGGCGAGCGCTTCGGCATATTCCGGATCAGAGCGGAGCATCTCATCCGGAATATGCAGCTTTTCCCGTACGGCATGCTCTCTATGGCGTATATCGTTGGCAACCGTTATGGCATATCCCTGGGGATTCTCAGGCCGTAGATAAGCCTTATTATGCAAACTTAATTCTGGTGTTCGAACCATGTGGATTGCAATTTTAGCCTATAGGGGTCTATAAATCAAGATTTTTGAGGAACTCACGGAACTCACCGTTGATATCAGGGTGTTCGAGGGCCAGCTCCACAACCGTCTTCATGTACTCAAGCTTATTACCCGTGTCATAGTATTTGCCGTTCTCGATCTCAACCGCATAGACAGGTACACCGTCAGCTTTGAGCCTGTTGATGGCGTCCACGAGCCAGATCTCTCCCCCCTTGCCCGGCTTCAGCTCCCGCAGCGCTCTGAATATCTCAGGCGGCAGAATATAGGCACCGTGTGTGGCGATATTTGAGGGCGCTTCTTCCGGCTCCGGTTTCTCAACAATCGATTTGATACGTGAGACCTTCCCTTCCACCGGCTCAAGATCGGCAATGCCGTAGCGCTTCAGGTCTTCCCTGTGTTCAATCTTCACGCCCGAGATGACAATACCTCCATATTTTTCGTAGACCTCTATCATCTGCTTCAGCCGCGGGGGCTTGGAATAGATAAACTCATCTCCCCAGAGTACGGCAAACGGTTCATCCTCAATCGTCGGCTCGGCAGACAGCACGGGCGTCCCGTTACCGTACGGACCTTTCTGTCGGATGTAGATAAAATTAGCAATCTCTGAAATACGGCGCGTCTGTTCCAGGAGTTTCTCTTTGCCACCCGCCTCCAAGTTCCTAATCAGGTCGGCATTGGGGGCGTCAAAATGATCCTCAATTGCCCGTTTGAGAGCACCCGTTACGATAATCACATCTTCTATGCCGGACTCCACAGCCTCCTCCACGACATACTGGATAACTGGTTTATCTACAATGGGAAGCATTTCCTTGGGCATCGCCTTGGTCTGGGGCAGAAATCTGGTACCAAAACCGGCGGCAGGAATAACGGCTTTACGGATGGTTTTCTTCATAGATACTTTTTTAATCACAGACCTTAGAAACAGCTCGCCCCGTCAAAGGTGCAGCATAAGCCGCGCTACGAATAGTAGGTAAGGCGAATGCTAAACCTAAACGGAGGCCGGCGGCAGGAATAACGGCTTTACGGATGGTTTTCTTCATATCTACTGGCTTATCTCTTGTAATTGTCTTGACAGGCTGCTTTATTCTATATGCAAAACTCTTTACATGTCAACACGGTTCTGATACAATCTACTCCTGGCTCAACCCCAATTTAAGCGGGGTCAAGTTGCCTTGTCGCCTTATACGCGACTTGTCGCGTTTGACGCGATTTGTCGCGTTTGACGCGATTTGAGTTTTATATGACATCACCCCGCGTCTTTTTGGAAGAAACATATGACGAAATGCGCAAGGTCGTCTGGCCGACACGGGACGAAGTTATCAGACTGACGATTGTCGTCATCGCCATAAGCGTGGCAGTCGGACTCTATATAGGCGGACTTGATTACGTGTTTACCAAACTTATGAGCCTGATCTTAGGATAATATGGACGCAAAATCAACACAACCAGTCGAGGATACCCAGGCGGCGCCAGAGGACAAGACAAAGCAGGCGCCACAGGACATGGATACTGCTGCCCAGAAGGGCAAGTGGTATATCGTCCACACCTATGCCGGGCATGAAAACAAAGTATCCAAAAACCTCAAGCAGCGCATGGAGTCAATGGGATTTGATAATCGGATTTTCGATATCATCGTCCCGACCAGATCGACCATCAAGGTTTCCCAAGGTAAAAAAGAAACAGTCCAGGAGAAGATTTTTCCGGGATATGTGCTCATCAACATGAACCTGGATGACGAGACGTGGCTTCTCGTCAGAAGCACACCGGGCGTCACCGCCTTTATCGGCGCCGGCAACAAACCAACGCCTATCTCAGAGAAAGAAGTGGAAGCGATCCAGAAGTTCATGAAGACGGAGGAACCGCTCTACAGAGTAGCGTTTACCACCGGTGAGGCTGTCAAAATCATGGATGGGCCATTTACCGACTTCCTGGGAACAATCGACTCAATCGACGATGAGCGTGGCAAGCTGAAGGTGCTTGTTTCTATCTTCGGACGCGAGACACCAGTGGAACTCGATTTTTTGCAAGTGAAGAAGATATAAAAAGGAATGTCATTCTGAGCGTAGCGAAGAATCTACGAGATCCTTCGTCGTAATACTCCTCAGGATGACAAGAGAGTAAGGGAGACAGATATGGCATCAAAGAAGATAAAAACATTGATCAAACTCAACGTACCGGCAGGGGCAGCCACACCGGCTCCTCCCGTTGGACCGGCTCTTGGTCAGCACGGGCTTCCGATCATGGAGTTTGTGAAGGCATTTAATGACAAAACAGCCGATCAAAAAGGCAATCTGTTGCCTGTCGTGATCACTGTCTTTGAGGACCGTACCTTCACTTTTATCACCAAGAAACCGCCGGTCGCCGAAATGATCAAAAAAGCACTGGGCAAGCCTGGTTCGCAGAAGCCTGGCCGTGAAAAAGCCGGCTCAATTTCCAAGTCACAGGCCGAGGAGATAGCCAAACAAAAAATGGAAGACCTCAATACAAAGGATGTCGAGATGGCACGCCGCATCGTCGAGGGCACTGCCAGAAGTATGGGGGTAGACGTCAGCTAGTATTTAGTATTTGGTAGTTGGTATTTAGTATGATTTGGTTCAAATAAATTTCCTTATCTATACAAAATACTAAATACTAAATACGAGATACTGTTTCGACTAAAGGGAGAAACCTATGGGTAAAATTAGAGTAAAAACAATCGGTTTGGAAGAGGAAGAAGAAAAACAGAAACTTGATGCCAAAAAGCGCAAAGAGGCCAAGATAGTCGAGGCCAAAGCAAAGGCTGCAACGCTTCCTGCCGAGCCTGAAGTAGTTGTCGAGTCAACTCCGAAGGTGCAGTCTGAGGAAGTAAAAGATGCAGCTTCCGCCAAGAAAGAAAATCCTCCTTCGCGTAAAGCTTCCCACGTCGCTGAAGCTATGAGGGACAAGTCCCACGTCGCTGAAGCTATGCAGGACAAGTCGGCGGGACAAAGAAAGGAAAAATTCCAGAAGAATAACAAGACAGGACATTCCGCTGAGTACCTCACCAAAGCAGCACTGGTCGATAAATCCAAAAAATACTCACTTGAGGAGGCC
The DNA here is from genome assembly GCA_021813005.1 of bacterium. Classification (GTDB taxonomy): domain Bacteria; phylum Patescibacteriota; class Microgenomatia; order Levybacterales; family UBA12049; genus JAKAMH01. Next base: position 1,150 of record JAKAMH010000049.1, on the reverse strand, counting down.
TTATCACTCTTGCCCAAACTCCAACACGCCAAATTTGATGAGACGGTGGAGCTACATATCAATACGACAGAACAAGGTGTCTCAGGCAGCGTTACGCTCCCCCACGGTACCGGCAAGACCAGAAAAATTGAAATCTTGAGTGGACAGGCGGATCCAAAGCACGTTGATGAGGTGATCAAACAGATTGAGGACGGAAATATCAACTTTGATGTACTGATCGCGACGCCGGATGTCATGCCGCGCCTTGCCAAGGTGGCACGCTTCCTCGGTCCGAGAGGTCTTATGCCCAATCCCAAAAACGGCACCGTGACTTCCAAGCCTGAGGAAGTAGCCAAACAGTACGCCGGCGGCCACATGACATTTAAAACAGAGGTGAAATCCCCTGTTATACATCTGACAGTCGGTAAAGTTTCATATGGCGGTAAATTGCTGGAAGAAAATATCAAGACAGTTCTCAAGGCAGTACAGACAGGCCGCATCAAATCCATGACCCTCAAATCCACCATGAGCCCCGGAATCAAAGTGCAGGTGTAAATATGACTGAGTCCGACCACGGTGCAATAGATCTTGCCAAAGAAGGACCTCAAAGAAGAGCAGAAATAGCGCATGCTGCCTTGTCAGAAGTATTTGGCGACACAACAATTCCGCTGCAGAAACTTGGCTACACCTACAGCCAACTCCAGTTTATTGCTCCGATTATGGAAGCAGTCATTCAGGCAAAAGGTGCAGTTTATGAGAGAAGAGGCTAAGACAAGGCCTTCCCGGATCATGTCTATTATTCCATTCACTATGCAGCATTGGCAGAATTACATGTTGCAGAGCACGGCGAATTCAGGTTTTTAGGAGCACCTCATCCTATTCAGACCTTTAGATTGCGGTTATCTCGTTTATTTAACCCTGACCTTGCAGGGGTAATCAAACCGGATGAGGAATATACTGCAGAGGAACTCGCTTTACATATTAAACCCGAGCTTGATATGCGGAAACATGTCCATACGCTCTCAAGACTCCCTTTTATGGAAGGTATGCGCACTATCGAGTCTTCTTTCACGCCTTTTTACCTTGACCCGGATATACGGCAAAATCTTGCGCTCTATTCTCAGAATTATCCTGACTATACATATGTTTATAGAAGAATTGGAACCACCGA
>JAKAMH010000048.1 GCA_021813005.1 bacterium | reverse complement strand
GGTAGTAGCCGGCAATGCAGAAGGCGGGAAAAGATGACACCGGAAGTGAGTAGGACATGCCCCCCACCCGGTTAATGACGGCAATAAAGAAGGAGAGAAAAGGCAGGCAGAGAAAGGCAAGTAAACTACCCAGGGGCAGAAAAACCATACCGGCAATCACCGCCAAAGACCCGAGGATCATCAGCGGGGGCACCATCCAGAGGACAAGCGCATTGGCCGGGATAGACAGCAGGCTGTACTGGCCAAATGTGGCAAGCATGATCGGCAGCGTGCCAATCTGGGCTGCAAGAGTAGTCGAGAGATCATTGCCGACAAACGCCAACCCTCCCCGGCGTAGCGGCGCCAAAAGCGGCTGAAAGACGATAATGCCCAGAGTTGCCATAAACGAAAGTTGAAATCCCACGTCTGAGAGAAGCGTTGGTTTCCAGACAAGCATGAGGTAGCCTGCCAGGATGAGCCCAAGATATGCCGTGTACTGCCTGCCGATAAGCCCTCCGGAAAAGGCAAAGACAGCCATGATCGTCGCCCGCATGATCGACGGCGCGAATCCGGCCAGAAGTGCATAAAACAAAAGGCCGCCTATGGTGAATAGGAGGCCGACCTTACGAGGCAAAAACAGACCAAAGAGAAACAGCAGCCCGGCCCCCACCATGCTTGTATTCATGCCGGAGGCGGCAATGACATGCAGTACACCCGCCTGCTGCAGATTCTTATAAAACGCGTAATCAAAATGCTGCTTGCGTCCGAAGACAATGCCCAAAAGCAGGCTGGATGATGTCTGAGGCAGGACAGATGTATACACTTCAGCAGCTTTGTCTTGGACATACGAGACTACTCCGGCAGTCATACTGGTATCAGTCTTCTCACGAATAGACGGATAATACAGGACAAACTGTGTTCTGCCGCTTTTTGTCACTCGACTTCCTACAATGCCAGAAACAGCCACCACATCGCCATATCGGAGGCCGATTTTGGCGTCTGTCACGACAGAAATGACGCCTCCCGGTCCCGGCAGGTGAAATGTCTCTGTCCCTGCAGATACTACAGGGTCTTCTGAAAGCGTTGCGGTGAAGGTAATTTTTTGTCCTTTTTGATATTCTTTGATGTCTTTAGAGTAGGTTATGAAGCGAAATACGAGGATTGCCAAAAGCAAGACTATAACACCTATATAGAGTTTATTAATTGACGATAGAGTACTCATCTATTTGTCTGCTGACACAGTCTGGAATATTTATGATTAATAAGTTAAATATCAAAAATCAAATATCAAATCCTAGATCAAAGCTTAAACATATTTACACTTTACGTTTGGTTTTGATCTTTGCATTTTGAGATTTGATCTACCTTCAGTACACGCTCTCTGTCATCCTGAGAGAGCTTTTCTATGTCATTCTGAGTGTAACGAAGAATCTTTTAGATCCTTCTCCCTGCGCCGCAGGGATCAGGATGACATGTGAATGAATTAGTACACGCTTAGCCGGTCTTTTACCTTGTCATAAACGCTCTTGGTCAATACTTTCTTCTGCAGTAGCTCATCAACGGACTGATACGGCCTGCCGGCGATGATCTTCCCGGCAGTCACCGGTCCAACGCCGGAGAGCGCCTCCAGGTCCGACTCTGTGGCGGTATTGATGTTGGTGGTCGCCATGCCGGCAACTGACTTACCCAGCGAGGAGACAGCGGCCTGCTCCCCCACCTGAGGCAGATAGATCTTTACACCATCCGTGAGAGGCTGCGCCAAGTTGACCGACTTCGCGATAACTTGCCTATCCGCCGCTAAGGCCAGACCGCCTGCCCGGATAAGGGCATCCTGGATACGCGAGCCGGCCGCAAGTTGGTAAACACCCGGCCTGACAACCGCGCCTTCCACATCCACAGTCAGCTGCTTGACCTGCGCCACAGGCGGGAGAGACGGAAAATCTTTCGCGGTTTGGGCGGCCGTTTTGGCTGATTGATCCTGCGAATAAGCCGAAAAAAGGCCATACCCGAAGATGAGAATACCGGCGACAAAGAGGATAAGCGCCGGCCAGTAGCGACGAGCAGCATCAATCAAAGTTTCCATGTCCATAGATAAAATCAAGTTCGGATAACTCAGAATTACTCGGATTGTCAGAGCCTCTGAACGTCTGATCATCAGATACTCCGGATCTCTGAGTATTCTGAGTTTTCTGGAAACGTAACGTTTCTTTCCTTCAAGTATAAAGTGTTACTTTCTTTGATCTTAGGTAACAAAGTTGATAATCTTGCCAGGCACATAGATTACTTTCTTGACCTCTTTGCCCTCAAGATACTTCTGTACCTTGCCAAGCTTTCTCGCTTTCCCCTCGACATATTTTTGAGCATTGAGGCCCTGCCTGCCGGCAGGCAGGTTTGCTCTTTGATCTTGAAAACTCGCCCGCATCTTGCCGTTGATTTGGACGACCACCGTCACCACGTCTTCAACCAGATACTGCTTGTCAAACTCGGGCCAGTGACTGTTGTGGACAGAGTACTGCTCACCCAAAAGCTCCCAGAGCTCCTCTGCCATGTGCGGCGCAAAGGGCGCGAGCATCTGGACAAAGGCTTTTGCCTCTTCCATCGTCAGCGTCTCCTGCTTTGAAACACCATTGTAGTATGTCATGAGTTTGGCAATTGCCGTGTTGAAGCGAAGCTCTTCCATGTCAGCTGTCACCCCGGCAACTGTTTGATGCAGGAGTCTTTTGGCACTGTCCGCGGGTGCAATGCTGGAAATCTTTTGTCCTGCCAGCATGGTCCAAACTCGCTTTAAGAACCGCCCCATCCCCTCAATACCGGTGTCCCGGAAATCACCACCGTCGCTAAACGGTCCCACAAAGGCAAGATACATGCGAAGCGTGTCAGCGCCAAATTTGTTGACATACTCATCAGGATTGATGACATTCCCGCGGCTTTTGCTCATCTTGGCACCATCTTTAATAATAAGTCCGTTGTGTCTGAACCTGGTAAATGGCTCCTCAAAATCCAGATAGCCAAGATCGTGAAGAACCATCGTGACAAACCTTGCGTACAAGAGATGCAGCACTGAATGCTCCGCACCGCCGATATACGAAGTTACCGGTAACCATTGACCGCGACTCTTTACCTTCTCAGAAAACTCGGAGTATCTGAGTTTCAGATGATCAGACTTTCTGACTCTCTGACCAACTGAGTCTTCTGAGTGTTCTGAAAGATATTTGAGAGATGGGAATGGCATCTCAGGCCAGTCGGTTGCCAGATACCGTAAAAAGTACCACGAACTATCTAAAAACGTATCACACACATCTGTTTCGCGGATTGCAGTGCCGCCACAGACAGGACAGGTTGTTTCATAAAAGTCCGGATAGCTCGCCAAAGGCGCTTTGCCCGTGCCAAGGGGACGATAATTCTCAATCTCGGGAAGCAGGACAGGTAAATCTTCTGTCGGCACAGGATACCAGCCAGCCATCGCGCCATCCATGTCATCCTGAGTGTTAGCAAAGGATCTCTTGCTTCCATGAGATTCTTCACTCCGTTCAGAATGACATTGTGTGAACCAGCTCTTCCCTTCTTTCGCACAAGCCGCGCAGTGAATCATAGGTATTGGTGCGGCCCAATAGCGTTGGCGCGAAATCAGCCAGTCACGGAGATGATAGGTCGCCATTCGTTCCCCTATACCCTTTTTCTCAAGCCAATCCAAAACCTTCCCCATCTCACGCGGCATCTCCCAACCGTCCCAATCACCTGAGTTGGTAAGTACACCGACACCTGTATATGCCTCCTCCTGCATGTCATTCTGAGGCGAAGACGAAGAATCTCTTTTTGGCGGCAAACCAACATGAGATCCTTCGCGTTGCTCAGGATGACGGATAGGACTTATGACTTGCTTTACCGGTAACCCATATTTCCTGGCGAACTCAAAATCACGCTCGTCATGTGCGGGCACTGCCATAATGGCGCCGGTTCCATACCCCATGAGCACGTAATCTGCCACCCAGACAGGCATCTTCTCACCTGAGACAGGGTTCGTAACATACAATCCGGTAAAGACGCCTGTCTTCCCCTGTCCTGAGCCCGCCGAAGGATCTTTTTCCTCCGTCCGCTCCGTCTCAGACTTCTTGGTGGCAGACTCAACGTACGCTTTCACCTCCTCAATCTTTGATCTTTGATCTTTGATCTTTGATCTCTCGTCCAAAATACTTTGGATGAGCGGGTGTTCAGGCGCCACCACCATAAATGTCGCCCCGTACAGCGTATCCGGCCTGGTGGTGAAGACTTCAATGCTCAAGCGAATGTCATTCTGACCCCGCTTAGCGGGGGAAGAATCTTCCCTATGCTTTTCAGATCCTTCACTATCATTCAGGATGACGTTAAAAGAGATTTTGGCCCCCTCACTCTTGCCTATCCAGTTCTTCTGTGCAACTTTGACTTTTTGTGACCAGTCAAGTGTCTCAAGATTACCAAGTAGTCGCTCTGCATACTCGGTGATCCTGAAAAACCACTGCGCCAAATTCTTCATTTCTACCTCAGTTTCACACCGCTCACAGACTTTAACGCTTACCTTCTGTTCCTCATTACTATCTTTGATCTTTGATCTTTGATCTTTGATCTTGGTTATGACCTGTTCATCGGCCAGAACCGTTTTGCAGGAGGGGCAGAAGTTTACCTTGGCCATGGCTTTGTAGGCAAAACCGGCCTTAAAAAGTTCGGTAAAGAGCCACTGTGTCCACTTGTAATAGTCCGGATCATATGTCTCAAGTTTTCGCGACCAATCAAACATATTGCCAAGAGCATGCAACTGCCGGTAAAAATTCTTTTCTGAAATTTTGGCATGCTCCTGAGGCGTGCGACCGACCTTAAGCGCATAATTTTCCGAGTGGATACCAAACCCGTCAAGCCCTATCGGCTCAAAGACAGTATAGCCTTGCAGCCTCTTAAACCTTCCATAGGCATCAATGCCGCCGTAAGTGAAAAAACTGCCGACATGCAGCCCCTCGGCTGAGGGGTATGGGAACATCATGAGGTTGTAGAACGGACGTTTGGCAATCTCCAAGTCCGGTTGATAGATACCGGTTTCCTGCCATTTGGCCTGCCATTTCGCCTCAATCGTTTTGGGATCATATGGGACTTTGGGTGATTTTTTCTGCATCAAGTTCAATATCCTCTTCCCCGAAGTATAGCATAGAGGGTCTGGATGGCAAAAGAGAGGGTTTTTACTGTACCAACAAATGATATAGAGAGATACGTTTAGAGAGAGTCAAGAATAAATCAAAATGTAAATAGCAAAGATCTCAGCCAAAGGCTGATCGGCCTATGGCCGAAAAAACAAGACCAAGCTTAAGTCAAAAACTAAAAAATCTTTACGTTTTACGTTTGGCTTTGCAATTTGATCTTTGATGTTTGATCTAAACTCCCCTCTCTTGTCTTTTTGCACAAAATCTCCTACGATGTAAGAGGTATGAAACTTGCCCTTGAGTCAGCCGTCGTGCTTCTCTCCCTGGCTTTCGTCTATCTCTGGACACATATGGGTCTTAAAGACGCGACACCGCCAGTGATTGGCTTCTTCGTAGTCGTCTATCTTATTCTCTCTTACTTTCGCAGCCGTGCCCGGCGTCAGATGGCGAAGAAGGCTGGCACCCCGGACGCTGTCACTATTGTCAAAGATGAGACATTTGCCACCAGCCTTCTCATCGTGATCGTACTTCTTCTTATGTATGTGACCGGCGGCTTCAACTCGCTTCTCTTCTTCCTCCTTTACTTCGTCAGCTTCTCGATTGCCTTCACCCTGGAGCCGGAGGTAGTCTTTGTCTACCTTGTCGGCGTTCTTCTGCTCTTTTTCCCTGAGATTCTCACAGGCAGCACTATGGGAAATCTGGTCAAGATCGGCTCACTCTTTCTCCTTTCTCCTCTTGCCTACTTTTTCGGCAAGGAATTCCGTGAGCATACGCGGGAACGGCGGATGGTTGAGGAGCTGACGGAGGAGACAGAGAACGCGGCGGAGAAGATAGATGAGGATGTTTCTGAGATCATCGCGCATGATGGCGGCAACCTCGACGACGAAGAAGTTGCGAGGCTCAAGGATATTGTTGATCAGACAAAAAAGCTGGAAGGGAAAGAGTGAGAGAGCAAATATCAAAGTGTAAAGATCAAAATCTATTTCAAAACTTAAATCTTTACGTTTTACGTTTGGTTTTGCTATTTGATTTTTGACTTTTGATTTCTTCTTAACTCTATCAGACCATTATGAAACATTATCAAAAGATGTCAACTTTCCCAAGACAGATGCTCAAACTACTTTTCGTTTCAGACAAAGCCTTTTACTCCCTGCTCGCTTTGCTCTTAGCCCTTTGCGCTTTGCTCTTTGCCTTCCGCCAGGCGGCAGCCTTCACCATGTCAAACGCCAACTACATCATTGAGATGGGCAACTTCAACACCGGCGCCGGACAGCCCTCCAATAGCAACTACAAGGCTACGGTCACCATCGGCCAGACGGCCCCGGGCCTCTACTCAGGCACCAACTACAAGGTTAAGGCCGGGTTTGAGTACATCTACCCGTTTACCCCGTTCTCCTTTACTATCTCACAGACCCTTATCGACTTTGGCATCCTCTCGCCCACCAACCCTGTCACTCGCACCAACCTGCTGACGGTTTCCACCAGCTCCTCCTACGGCTATGCGGTGACAGGCTATGAGAACCACCAGCTCCTCGTTCCATCCTCAGGCGCCATCATCCCGGACACGACGTGTGACAACGGTCTTTGCACGGAGACCACTCCCGCCGCCTGGACAAACACCCTCACCTACGGCTTCGGCTTCCGCCACAACGCCCGCCTGTTCGACATAGAACTCATTCCCCCCAACCTCCCACTTGGCCATGCCATTCACAAATCCCTGGAA
>JAKAMH010000001.1 GCA_021813005.1 bacterium | reverse complement strand
CGAATGCCATTGCTTGTCCAAGCGTGTAAGAAACCCGTGAAGTCGTTCTACTGACCATTACCACGCCGTGCTCAATAACGTGGTGTTGTACTGCTGCCAGATGAAGCCGTCTCAGTTCCGCTTCACTAAGACCAATGCTGCCAGCCAGAAGGCCGACAAGTTCCCTTAGGGTAACCGGATCCGACGGTAGACTTTCATCTTCCTGCAGCTTCTGTGCCACCTCAGAAAATGCCGGTAATTCCTCCAGTTGTAATAGTGGTTGTCTTTCCCGTCTCTTTAGGGATACTTGACGATCATCACGCTCTCTGCTCCTCATAGTTTATGCCCCTCAGAGCCACCTCCGCCCGTCCTGTTCAATAAGTTTTGCTGCGTCAGCCGGTCCCCAGGACCCTTGCTCATACTTCGTGATCTCTTTGGGGTCCAGGTCAAATCCAAGTAGGATTTTGGTGACAAACTCCCATGAGCTTTCCAGCTCGTCCGACCTGTTAAAAAGCATTTGGTCTCCTGAAAGGATATCAAGCAGCAGCCGCTCATAAGCATCAGCTCCCCGTCCGCCGAATTCATCTTGGTAGGTAAAGTGCATATCCACCGTGCCGAGCGCCAGCTTGGACCCCGGTTGCAGATCCTGAGCCATGCCGAAGGGCCGCTTCGCAATTACCCGCAGCCCGATCCCTTCATTGGGCTGTATCCTGATCGTCAGGACATTGCCAATCTCAGGACAACCAAACTCTTTAAAAAGAATGTGACATGTCTGCTTAAATACCACATGGATGACGACCTCGTCTTTGGGCATTTTCTTGCCTGCCCGCACATAAAACGGTACCTCTGAAAATCTCGGCGTCTCGACAAAAAACTTCATGGCGACAAACGTCTCAGTCTGTGAGTCGTCCGCCACCTGGTTCTCCTTTGTGTATCCCAGATATTGTCCATGCACCACTGACTTATAGACTTCCTCAGGTTCAATGCAACGTATGGATTGTATCGCTTTGGCACGGGCGTTACGGACTTCCTCCTTGGTAAAGCTCATAGGCTGTTCCATGGCAACCGTTGCGACAAGCTGCAGAAGATGGTTTTGGGCCACGTCCCGCAGTATCCCCACCCCATCGAAGAATTTCCCCCGCGTCCTGACCCCCTCCTTCTCGGCAAATGTCACCTGAACGTGGTCGATGTATTCCGAGTTCCAGACAGGCTCAAAAATCCCGTTAGCAAACCGAAATGCCAGCATATTTTGTACGGTTTCCTTGGCCAGGTAATGGTCAACCCTGTAAATTTGTTTCTCATCAAAAAGATCGGTTAGTGTCCGGTCGAGCGATTTGGCTGTCTCTAAGTTCTTGCCAAACGGTTTTTCAATCGCCATGCGTGTCCACTTGCCGGACCCTTGCCCACAGCCCTCCGAAAGAGTGGTACTTTTAAGAAAGCCAAGAATTGTCTCATAATGATCAGGCGGCGTAGCAAGATAGAAGAGCCGTGTAATGCAGGCACCTACCTCACTGTCAAATCCATTCAGACGTGTGATAAGCGAATTGTATCCTGCCTCCTCATCAAATACGCCCTGCTCATAGTAAAGATGTTTGGCGAAGGCCTCCCACTTTCCACCTGCCTTAAGTTGCCTCTTGATGAGATCCCTGTACTCCTCGTCTGTAAATGGACGACGGGCAAACCCGACGATGTAAAAAGAATCTCCCAACTGTTTCTGCCGGTAGAGTGAAAAAAGCGCGGGAAAGAGTTTGTTCTGGGCCAGATCTCCCGTCCCACCAAAAATGATGATAACAAAAGGACTATGCTGCATAGCAAAATCAAAAATCTCACCCAAAGGGTGATCAGCCTCTGGCTGAAAAAATCAAAGATCAAAGACAAGCGTAAAACGTAAAAATATCTTTAAGATTTGATTTAGGTTTTGATATTTGATCTTTCATCTTTGCACTCTATTCTACGCCTTTTGGTCCGTGATGAAAAGTGTTTTGCTTGCCACAGCGGGATCCGTCAAAAATCGAGCCGGTATATCCTCCCGCGAACCATCGGTAAACATCTTCTCAAGCACCTTCTGCTTGCTGTCTCCGAATGCCATCACAAGCAGAAAATCCAGCATGGAAAGTCCGAGAAACGTCATTGAGATTCGTTCCTTAAACTTCCCTCTCGGATCAATAAAGGATGTAACCAATCTATACTTATCCAATTTTGCATTCTGTCCGCCGGCTGGAGGATTGAATTTTGAATTCCGGGATGGAATCCCGGCCGTATGTCCGTCCGCGCCAATTCCAAGTACAGCCACGGAGCGCCTAAATACCGCGGTAAGTGACCGTACCCTGTCATCATATTCCTCCGCCGTCTCAGCTATGTCTTTGCCTTGCAAAACGGGATAAAATGGCACGTCCCGAAGACTCAGGTATTTGAGAAGCCCCGTATCCCGAATCATAAGCTCATTACTTTTCTCATGCAGGCGTTCTCCATACCGCTCATCAACCAGCCCAACGGCCCCCGGCAGGAACATCTCATCAGATGAAAGCAGGCTGTAGAGCAGATCAGGAGTAGTTCCGCCCGAAAGATAGAGCACTGTCTGGCGGTCAACAAGCGCAGAAAGTATTTCACAGGCCAGACGTGAACCCTCTTCTTTATTTTTTGTGATACAGACCCCAACCCCGCGGTTGCGATGAAAGAAGGTAGGACGAGATCTGAGTATGTCTGAAATGTCTTTTTCCATTATCGACCCCAAATACTAAATACTAAATACTAGATACTAGATACTAGATACTAGATACTAGATACTAGATACTAGATACTATTTTATTGTAGCTGGCGGCTTTTGGTCTTGACCGGCTGATGCGACACAAGGCACACACTCTGCTCTCTTTGCAAACAGAGTTTGTAGTTTTGCCCCCCGTCCAGGGTAGTGTAGAGAAACATTCCCTGACTGATCGCGTTTCTGTCCGCCTGGCCGGCAGCCGGCAACACTTGCACGAGATAGTCAGGATAGAGGCCGTGCCGATTGTAATAGGTGGCAAGGTCTGCCTGGACGAGAGTCAGCGTCTCCCGGGAAGTCTGATACGGCAAAATTTCGGTAAGCATCTTACCGGACTTAAGCGTCACAATCGCGCCATAAATGATCCCGACAATCAGGAATAGTATGGCAAACCCGGCCGCCAGACTTCCGCCAAGCAGCCATTTACTTCTTTTTGTCGTCCCCCGAGGCAGTATGTTTTGCCGTTTAACGTGCTTGTAGAGTGTATAAGTATAGGCGCCGGCGAAGGCAGGAACAATGAGTGTTGAGAAAAGATACGCCAGTATGCTGAACAGGCCATTAAATAACAGCTTGTGCGATCCCAAAAAGTCGGTAAGCGAGATACCGACATAAAATAGAATTGAAATCGCCCCGAGAACGATGGGCATGACGATGAACTTGCCCGCTACCTCTCCCCATCTCCCTCTGACATACTCCCGACTCTGGTAGAGCGCCGCCACGCCACTTTTGCCTTCGTTGATATAGATAAACTGGATAAAAAGAAGCCAAACGGAGATGATAATTCCCGGAATGATCAGTAAAAACATTCCCCCCAGCGTCGCGAGCGAGCTAAGGATAGTCAACCACAGGAAAGGAAAAATTTGTAAGCGGGTTTTGCGGTAAGATTCCCACACGCGTGTTTTTTGACTGATGCTGGTCAGAAGCGCGATATCGGACCACGACCCGACAAAAAGTAAAAGTCCGCCGAGGAGGAGCAGGAGCACAACGATAAGCCAGGCGGGAGACGTATTGACAATCACCCCAAAAAGTCCTATGAAAATAAGTCCCGCAAACGCCAGTCCGAACGACCCGATACGCATGAGGAAAGCGATAAAGAGTATGCCGCTTAGCCTCTTGTACTCAGTCTGATAAAGTGCCAGTGCTTCCCCGACAAGCACATCAACCGGAGGAAGTGTCTGGGTGGTCCGGCGTTTTCTGTCTGTCTCGGAGAATGCCTCTTCAATGTCCAGCTGATGCCAACCTGCCCTACTTAGAAGTGAGACAATCTCTGCTTTTGCCTTACCGCGTTTTCGCTGCTCATGAATAAAATCAATCAGCTCGTCTGTAATCATATACCCTCTTCCAGTCAATCAGATTTGGGAGGAAAATACCAGAGATATTTCAAGATTTGTTGTAACCTGTTGGCCGTCTGAACAGGACTTACGCAAAACCTGTCATTCTGAGCGTAACAGGCAATGTCATCCTGAACAAAGTGAAGGATCTAAAAGATTCTTCGTTACACTCAGAATGACATAGAAAAGCTCTCTCAGGATGACAAAAAGTACGTAAGTAGCCTGAGTACGTCCCGAGTCGGTTCCAAGCAGTGTCTAGGGATGAAGCAATTGGAGAATATCTTTATAGGTGATAAGTACAATCAGTCCGAGAAGAAACACCATACCTGCCGCGTGTATGTACCCCTCAATTTGGGGATTTACTTTTTTACCCACAACGCCCTCGATCAGGATAAAAAACAGCCGTCCGCCGTCAAGCGCCGGGATAGGCAGGACATTGAAGAACGCCAGTGAGATAGACAAAAGACCGGAGAGATTGAGTATCATGGCGATTTTATCCCGCAAGGCTGCATGCTGGACAACCGTCTGATTTACCACGGACGCGATACCCACCGGACCCGAGACATTCTGAGCAATGGAAGAAAAGTCGCCGGTCTTGATGTAAACCGCCACAAAATGCGCGATTGCCTGGTACTGAAAAATCATTAAATTCACAGGGTGGGTGAACCCGGAAAGCACTTTCTCAAGCGGCGTCTTATATTGCAAGATGATCCCGTCGTAGGGAAAGGCAACACCCAGTCTCCCCTCATTGGGTTTGATTTTTTGCCGCGGCGTGATGTCCTTGGTGTAGACATGCCCGGTCTTCAGATTTTCCCAGGTAATAGCCACCGAATGACCGGCGTTTTTGTTGACAATTTGGATAAATGAGTCGGGATCAATAATCGTCTCACCGTTAACCGCGAGGATTTTTGAACCGGATGTGATACCTCCCCTTTGGGCCGGCGAGTTTTTCTCAACTTCACTGATGACAACGTTACAACTGCTCTGCCGGTTGATATATTCCTTATGTACCAAGATAAACGCGTTTGAATCGCCGATACACGGGACAGGAGCCTGAAAGTTGACCATAGCCAAAAAGACATAAAAAATAACCACAGCCAGCCCGGCATTCATGATCACGCCTGCCAGAATGACAAGTGCCCGCTGCCAGACGGGCCTGCCAAAGAAGGCTTTATTGAGATCTTTGATCTTTGATCTTTGATCTTTGATCTTAATGCTGCCTCCCCCTGCCTCATCCTCACCGTAGAGTTTGACAAAGCCGCCGATCGGTAACAAGTTAATTGAATAAAGCGTCTCTCCCCGCTTCTTTCCCCAGACACGGGGCGGAAATCCAAACCCAAACTCCTCAACCTTGATACCGAATTTCTTGGCTGTCAGAAAGTGGCCGGCTTCATGGATCAGAACGAGCAGACTGAGGATGACAAGGAAAACAATAACCGACAAAATCATCAGAGTATCCTTATAGCACGACGCGGGAGGACTAGGCGCATAGAGCTTAGAGCTAAGTGCACAGAGCCGAGAGCTAGGCGCCTTTACTTAAGGTGTTATTTAACGACCTTATCTTTCTAACCAAATGTTCTGCTCTTGTATACAATACTTGCTTTTCCTCTTCCGTAATATATTTCTGAATCCTTGCAATCTCTAAATGAGAAACGACTTCGTAGGTAGACTTAGCAGCAATATCTAGATATCTACAAAACTCTTTTTTAGATGTACTACCAGAACCTTCAGCAATATTTGCAGAAATGGCGCTAACTGACCTCCTAAGTTGGCTCGTTAGTGAAAAAAGTTCCTCTTTCGGAAAATTCTCTGTAATCAAATAAATGTCTGTGGCAAGCGCTATTGCATCCGTCCAGATAGTAAGTTTTTCGAAGCGAAAAGCTATATTTCCTCCCTTCTCATAACTCTAACCTCTCTGCGCTATGCTCTACGCCATCAAATACTGAGGAGTTCTTCTTCCTTCTGTTTCCCGTAATGCTCAATCATCTCCGTCGCCTCGTCAACTGCCTTTTGAACCTCTTTTTCAAGCCGATGCTGATCATCCTCTGAAATTTCCTTGGCATCTACCAGCTTCTTGATCTCCGACATCTCCTCGTGGCGGACTTGGCGCACCATGATACGCCCATTCTCAAGCTTGTGCTTCATCAGTTTGATCAACTCTTGCCGTCTCTCCTCAGAGAGCTGCGGCATGGTAATCCGAACGATCTGCCCGTCCACGACAGGTGTCAGCCCGGTACTGGCATCCTGGATACCCTTTTGGATTTCATTGATGATAGACTGGTCAAACGGAGTCAGGACAAGTGTTTGTGCGTCACTTGAGGCAATCGTCGCAAGTTCCACGACTCTCATCTTGGTACTGCCGCCGTAAACCGGGATTACGAGATTTTCAACTAGTGCGGGGGTAGCCCTACTGCTGCGGATAGTGCCGAGGTCCGTGCGCAGCACTTCGAGAACTTTCTCAATCTTTTGTTTTGTCCGGCTGGTTACTTCCTGATCCATAGGTAACTAGACTATACAGAAAGAGATAGGAATTTGCAAGATTGAAGCGGTTACTCCCCAATGGCGAAGCGCTGAAAGCGGCCGACTGAGATATTTTCACCGAGTTTGCCGATGACGCCTTTTATAAGCTGCTCCACCGTCTGTGAGCCGTCTCTGATATATTCCTGATTCAACAGCTCGTCTGTGTTCTCAGGGTTCATCGCCGCGACTTGCATCTCGATTTCATGGGCCAGATTCCTAAACTCATCCGTCTTGGCGACAAAGTCTGTCTCACAAAGCAGCTCCAGAAGCACTCCCACCTTACCGCCTGCGTGGATGTAGCTGTCAATAATGCCCTGGGATGTTTCCCTGTCAGCTTTCTTTTCAGCCTTTTCCAGACCCCGCTTTTTGAGCCACGCCAGGGCTTTGGTGTAGTCACCATTTGACTCGTCAAGCGCGGTACGGCAATCAGAGACGGATGCCGAGGTTTCGGCGCGGAGTTTTTTCAGCTGTTGGAGATCTATTTTGTTTGCCATAGTGTTGTTTCTTTGTCATCCAGATCCGCCGGCTGGCGGAGAAGGATCTTTCTTATTCTCAAGTGCTGGATTCTTCTCCTCGCTCCGCGAGGTATCAGAATGACATTATGCCTTTTTGGCTGCAGGTATCTTTTCTCCCTGTAAGTCTTCTACTTTTACCTTTTTTACCTGCTTAACAGCTGCCGCTTTTTGAGCAGCTTTTTCTGCTGCCTTCTTTCCGTCAGCTTCCTTTTTCTCTGCCTCCCTGACAGCCTTCTCACCCTGCAGCTTCATGGCCCGTCTCCCTTCAATCCAGGCATCAATAATATACTCTGCAATTATTTTGATGGATCCTACGGCATCATCATTGGCAGGAATTGCATAGTCTACCAGTGTCGGATCGGCATTGGTGTCTGTGATGCCAACCACCTTGATCCCCAGCTCCCGTGCTTCACGAACCGCCAGGTTCTCAAGGTGCGTATCAATGATAAACAGCACATCCGGCAGTCGGGACATCTCCTGTATGCCGCCGTAGTAAACAGAGAGCTTCTGGCGCGTCTTTTCCCATTGGCCGATTTCCTTTTTGGTGTAGCCTGTTTGCGCCTGTCGGCTGGTTAGTTTCTCCGACAGATCTTTGAGTTTCTTGTAGTTTTTGGAAACTTCCTGGAAGTTGGTGAGTGTGCCGCCGATCCAGCGCTTGGTGACGGAGTACAAACCTGTCACCTCGTCTTTGGCTGCCCGCTCAAGCTCCTCTTTGATAACTCCTTCTGCCTGTCGCTTGGTGGCAAGAACAAGCATAGAGCCGCCTTTCTTGGCTACGTCTTTCACATATCCTGCTGCCTCTTCCAGGCCTTCCTTGGTTTTGGCAAGATCGATAATGTGGATATTGTCACGGGCTTCAAAAATATAATCCCGCGCCTTGGGGTTTTGACGTGTCACCTGATGGCCAAAATGGCAACCGGCTTCCAGCAGTTCTTCGAGTGTTAGTGTCCTCATAATAATCCTTTTACCTCCGCCCCTTAGGGATATTTACCCAGGATTCTTTAATGGAGCGTGCGTGCTCACCCCGTATAAGCGCTCATGCGGCAAATAAATGTAGCCGTCGTAAGCTCTATGCGGAGTGTAATGAAGTGTATTATAACTTCAACTTCCGAGAAATGCAATACGCGTCTCCTGCTACTGGTGGGATACCCCATCCAAAACAGGAAAGTGGCATATCTAATGCCGGAACTTCGTGACGAAATTTAGGCGGAATTTACTTTCCCGACACTACTCTGTCAACGCGCGCGCGCCGCCATGGCGGGAAAAAATTTTCCTCTAAAAGATCACCCCTGTCATCTAAGGCGAACCCAAGATGACGGTGTCGTGATAAAACCGCAAACAGTGCCTGAGATCCGGGTAGAGGTCAGAAAGAAATACTGGTAATGGATTGGTATGCTTCTATGAAGTTATTCGTCCTCCATCTTCCGCCCTAGCTTACTACGCAGGAGACCCGGCCTCAGTACACAGTATCACTCCTGAACTACCTTCAGCAATTATATGTTCATTCTGTCTGGAGTCTATTACTATGTAGTAGTATACTCCAGATTTCAAGGTCTCCTGACCTGGTATTTCCAAGTTACCTGCAGGTCATCATCTCCCATTTGGGAGTCTGTGACCTGAACTCTAGTTGATCGGAGAAACCGCCTTGGCTTGTCATAGCCTCGCTAAGTGGGGCTGACCCGCGAACTAACTCTCTTGGTGCTACGCGAAGGTGGATGAATTTCCCATTGCAAAGCTGAATTCTCTTCCGCACTTCTTGCAGGCTCATGCACTAACCTTCTTTACAACCGCTCTTTCACAATAAAACTATAACTATATTACTATATAGTAATATAGTTATGTACTGTACTATTATTTATTAACTCAGGTTATGCATGTCATTCTGACCCCGCTTAGCGGGGGAAGAATCTTTCAAATTATAAGTAAGATCAAAACGACATGCGTGAGGTGAGTTATTAACATTAATCGCAGGTTCAGAGAGAGGGACAGATGCTGAGCACGGGAGTTTGATGGAGGACAAAACCCAGTCTACCAGAGCCGGCCATTGTGCTGGGATGACAAGAGGGGCACATTGCGGAGAAAACGAAGCTGCGCTTGGCACCTGAACCAACCCCGCCACTGAAATATCAACCACCCTCATCGACTATAAGTATAGTAGTACATTTGTAGCCGAAAGGCAGATGCAAGATCTCCCAAAAATTGCTATGCTAGCTCTATGAGGAAACAGTCAAGACTCAGCTCAGGTGCTTTTTATGCGGTTGTTCTGCTCGTGCTGGTTATCATGTTCGCCACCGTAATTCTCGGCGGCATCCCCACATTTGATCCAACCACTGCTCTACAGCAAATATCCGGCGCGACATATACACCGGCCGGTATTGCAGACGACACAGGCGCACAGAACAATTTACAGCTGAAAGAACTTAAGTTTAATACTGTTATCCCACCAACATCCGTCCCGTTACCTCAAACGCCTGCCTCAAATCCCCCGCAGTCCACTAACCCCCAGCCGAAACAGTCGACATCTACCGCGGCTCCACCTAAATCCACCAAAAATTACTGTGCCGAAGATACAAATCAGCCTATGAGCGGTGGTTGCTTCTGTCCCGAAGGAAATGTTACTTGCGTTGGCGGTAAAGCAACCCAGGTGTACGAACCGCCCGGCCTTGACCATCCTGCTCAGAGTATTACCAAGACGGGGTTGGGTATCCCGCCCGCTGTTGCCAGTACTTGTCCGGGCAGGCAAGACGGCGTCTATTGTGAATACAAACCGGTCATTTACCTCTACCCAATACAAGACATGCTTGTCAACGTCTCAGTCCAGGTAGCGGGAGTAATTGTTGAGAGCATACCGCGCTATCCTGAAGGCGGATGGAAGAACATACTCGCTCATCCGGACGGAACGCTGGAGTATCAGAATAAGATGTATCGTGAGCTATTCTACGAAGACAGTTTTACGAACATGCACGCACCGGGGTCCGGCGTTATCATACCCGTGTCCGATCTCAAATCCAAGCTTACCCTCTTTACTACTCGCCTTGGTCTGAGATTGTCCGAGCAAGAAGAATTTCTCGGTTTCTGGCTCCCCAGGCTCCGCGCGCTCAGGGCGCCTTACATACTTTTTTCTGTCTTCAGTCCGTCCCAAAAAGAAGCGATGGATAAGGTAGCCATCTTGCCAAAGCCTGATACAACTATTGAGTTTTTGGCCTACTTCAAGCCGCTTCAGACGCCTTTTGCTCCGGTCGCTCCGCTGATACTGCCAAATTCGCCTGAAAGGAAGGGGTTTACCGCCGTCATCTGGGGAGGAACAGTCGATGATAATTAATTACTCAGGAAGTGAAATGTCGAAAAAACTTCATCCAATTCACCGCGCAGCCGTTCACTCGGCGCCAAATACTTCACCAGATATACCTCCCCTGCCTGCACCCCGAGTAGTGCCTTCTCATGCACGGTAGTCGTCAGTGTTTGGATATTCCCTCCGTAGACGGTAACTGAAACTCCATCAAGTATTTTCTTTTGCGCTATAAATCCAAAGGTTTGAAATAACTTCGTCATTGAAGCTATATCGGCTACCCCTTGGGGAATTACCTGGATAGAGAGAGATCCTGAGGTGCCTCGGTCCTCAGGCGGGACAAGGTTCATGACTTCTCCTCCTCCCTCAACTGAGTGCACTGTTGCCTCCCAATCTGACGGGTACCGAAGGGAGAGATGATGGTCTCGATAAAACTGTACTGCGCGCGGGACGGAAGTTTCCTGTACTGAGGAGGTTGGAAAAAGTAGAGAAGATTTTTGTGCCGGGGTTGGTTGAGTATATGGCTGAGTGGCCCGGCTATTTTGCATTAAAGTTAAGAGAAATGAAAGTAACAGAATAACCGCGATTACTCCTGCAATACCTGCAACTACCTTCCAGTTGTTCAAAAGCGCAAGCGTATGCTGCTCTTCCATATAGTTTTAGTATTTCATCTCTTTGTTTTGAGTGCAAGGCTTGACTTAATTTGGTAACTGTTCACACTTCTAATATAACACCGTCATCGCGATATCATCGGGCGTGGCGATCTTTTGGAAAGGAGATTACTTCCCCCGCTAAGCGGGGTCGCAATGACGAAATCGTGTCAGAAGAGTGAACTCATACTTAATTAGATTGACAATACTCCCCTTTTCTTTTACTCTCATATAAAGACCTCTATGCTCGGCTCAATTTCACTCACCAAAGGCGGGACAGTCTATATCATTATTATTCTCGTCGTGCTTTTCATGCTCGCTTTTCAACTGGTCGGCGGTGCACCTCAGGAAAACCCGCAGCTTGTCACAACCGGTACCACGTATAAACCGATTATTGAAACCAATTCAATAGGCGCACAGAACAGTTTGCAGCTAAAGGAATTGCAGTTTACATCACCCGGTAATCAGTCCGACCAGTCATCATCCTCAGTCCCTCTACCTAACCTTCCGCCAATGAATTCACCTCGCAACAATTCTACCAGTCAAGAGGAGTTAGGCCTTGGCACGCCACATACTGATACAAGTACTCCAAAGCCTGCTACAGGACCCGTCCATTGCACCGCAGCCCAAGAAGCACAAGTAGTTAAGGATGCGAGTCATAACTGTGGCCCGCCGGTAAAGGATGTATCAAGTCCTGAAGGAGCTGCCAGACGCCACTGTCTAATTGAAACTACTCAAACAGCTGCCCAAGGCCTGGGATGTACTGTCGGGAAGCCAGTTATCTACCTCTACCCAACCAAGCCAACGTATGTCAACGTTTCACTTAAAATTCCGGGAATTATCACCGAGAGTATCCCCACCTACCCTGAGAATGGCTGGCAGAACGTATTAGCATCTCCTGGCGGCACACTTACCTACCAAAATTCCGTGTACCATGAGCTTTATTATGAATCGGCTGTAGGGGGAGTTAAAGCGCCGAGTACAGGTGTAGTCATTCCCGTTTCAGATCTTCAAACGAAACTTACGACACTTACTTCGCGCCTCGGACTTTTACATAAAGAACAACAGGAATTCCTGGATTACTGGTTGCCAAAACTTGAAGACTTACACACGCCGTATATTCTTTTCTCCATCATAGATCCCGCCGAAAAAGAACGGATTGATCATATAGAGATTACTCCCAAACCTGACACGATGATCGAATTTCTTGTCTATTTCAGACCGCTTCAGACGGATGTGGCACCTGTCGCACCCTTGGTGCTTCCCAATCCTCCTGAGAGACGGGGGTTCACCGCTGTTGAGTGGGGCGGTACAATAGGTTATTAGTAGAGCCGGATCGTGGAAAGCATACTTGTAAAAAGCTTTTCATAATTTTCGTCTTTCTTGTTCCCGGGATAAACATAGCGAATCACATACTCAGTACTTCCCTTCGTTAAATAAATATTTGTTTGCCAGAAAAGTTGATCACTGCTTGTCTGGCTTTGCATGCTCTTCGGCGGGTAGAC
Source organism: bacterium (assembly GCA_021813005.1). Lineage (GTDB taxonomy): Bacteria > Patescibacteriota > Microgenomatia > Levybacterales > UBA12049 > JAKAMH01. The sequence continues at coordinate 19,761 of JAKAMH010000001.1, read as the reverse complement.
TCCGGTGAGCTGATCTGCCTGTATCCCGTCCACCTTCACCGTGCTCTCCTGATACCCGCTGAGACGAAGCGCCTCTTTCCCATCCAGAAGTGAGTATGTAGCAGATGTTTTGGCAAGCGTCGAGACAATAAGTTGCGGCGAGGCGCTGTTTGATCCTGTATCTTCCCCAAATGTCGTTACCATGCTCCCCAGCGATTCGGACTCACCCACATTCCAGGAGGACGGATACAAAACGGAGAAGGTATTCCCCCGGTACTGCTCGGCACCACCATTGATACTGGCAACGTACGGCTGTGATGAGGTTGGAATAACAACATTGGAGGAGCCGGGTAGACCGGCATTTTGTACTCCCGTATTCTGCGTCCTATTCTCACCGGAACTAAAGGCGGTCAGAAGAAATGAGAGGAACAAGATGACTGCAATGATTCCCCCTATGATAACGACCACGCGCCAGCTGCCAAGATGCGCAAAAGGATGATCATCCATGGACTTAGTATAATTGACAGCGTGTGTCCTTGTCCATTACGCTAAAAGTATGTCCGGAAAACTCAGCACTGGCCTTCTCTATGTCTTGCTCATCATCCTGCTTCTGACACTTGCCGCGATGACGCTCACCGGCGGCATTATCCCGATAAGTAAAGTGATACCGGATAGCGCCGCACCCGCCGGAAGCCAGGTATACGAAGTGGCGACATCCTCAGCGCGTAACAACCTCCAGCTTGAGACATTTGGCGTCAAAGACTGTCAGCAATCCATGGCTGTCGATTTCCTTGTCGATACCTCAGGCTCTATGCGATACACTGACAAGCTAACCAAACTCAAAGAAGCGCTTAATTTATTCCTTGGGAAGCTCAAGGATAATTCTATTGTCGGCATGCAACGATTTAGCACAGACACCTCCAATGTTGCTGACATAGACTACTACAAGAACAACAAAAGTAAAATATTACCCTTTGTTGCGAGCCTCCAAGCAAATGGCATGACTTCGACACGCGATGCATTTTCTCTTGCAGAGCAAAAATTAACCGATGCTATAGGACTAAGCAAATTTGCCGGTCACAAATTTGCGCTTATTTTTATATCAGACGGGTTTCCGGAGAACCTACAGGATCAGGCAACGGGTAATTGTGAATTTCAGTACATGCAGGCATGTTTTGCACGATCAGAAGACCCGCGTATACCACCTAACATAGCCCAGGCAATTAAAGATAAGGGAGTAAAAATTTTTAGTATAGCAATTTTAAGTCAGAAAGATGATATCTTGCTCCCATATGAGGAGCAGCTATTTCAGGATGTCTCGTCAAAGCCGCTCAGTACATACTATTATGAGACATTTTCTGCAATTGATCTCCCGAAGATTTTCGAAACAATCTCAACCAAGGTATGCGAGTAACTGGGTTAAGGAGGAAACTCAGAAGTCCCAGCCGTCTTTTTTCAGCTGATCCACCGCCCTTTGATATACATTCCCGTCTACTCTTCTCAAGTAACGTTCATAAGCTAGAGTCATTGGGACTTGCATTCTCTGCATAAAAATTCCTCTTTGCACTTGAAACAAGGTACGTTTCTCTCTATCGACCAGAGTAGCGGCGGCTTTTCTCGCGATATCCTCCTCAGCGTCCGCGATACATGCCTCAACGAAGCCTTGCATAACTTTACTGCCCGGCTTGGGATAATACGCTTTAACGCTTCTCGGTGTGCGCCTGGCTATGCCTCTGGTATCTACCGGAGGTAAGTGCGGATATTTCTCCAACCCTTCCGCAGCTTCCACTACTCCTACACCGGCATTGATTGCTTGTGCCGCCTCACGGGCCAGTACCCGGTCAACGTATCTGTTACGACGTTCAAAGTGTTGCATGTCCTATATTGTATCAAATTGCTGAGGTTATGCAAGTCCGGCAGGACTGCCTGCCGGCAGGCAAGCGTCAGGCAGGAACGGGGAATTTGGTAGCGAAACTCTTAACTTCTTTGGCAATTGCCAGAAGTTTCTTGTTCTTGACGACTTCACGCCGGAAATCACGCCAGACTTCCGTACGCTTTTCTTTGTCTTTGGGAAGCTCGATATTTCGGACTTCCTCAATCACGCTATTCATCCAACCGGCAATCTTTACCATGTCCCGCTCTTTAAGTCCGCGGGTCGTGATGGCAGGCGTCCCCAGCCTGATGCCTGACGGGTAGAAGGGCGGCATAGTGTCAAAAGGCACGCCATTTTTATTGAGAATGATATTGGCCACCTCAAGTGCCAGTGCTGCCACCGCGCCGTTGACGCCTTTATTCTTCAGGTCAATTAAGATGAGATGGTTGTCTGATCCGCCTGAGACGAGATCAAAGCCATACCCTGTCAGTTCTTTGGCGAGCGCTTTGCTGTTGGCAACGATCTGCTCTGCGTACTTTTTAAACGCCGGCTTGCCTGCTTCCCGGAGAGAGACGGCAATCGCGGCCGTCTGGTTGTCATGCGGCCCGCCCTGAAGTCCGGGGATGATTGCCATATCAATCTTCCGGCCCAGCTCCGGATCTTTCTTGAGCCCCTTCTCAGTCACCATGATGAGCGCGCCGCGCGGCCCCCGCAGCGTCTTATGGGTAGTGGTGGTCACGATATGCGCGTACGCCGCGGGAGAGGGGTGCGCACCGCCTACTACCAGCCCGGCGATGTGTGAGATATCTGCCAGTAGGTAGGCACCGACCTTATCGGCAATTACTCCGAACTTCTTAAAATCAATCAGGCGCGGATAGGCAGTAAAGCCACAGACGATGATATCCGGCTTCTCACGCATGGCCTGTTTTTCAATCGCCTCAAAGTCAAGCTTGCCGTCCTTACCAAGCGTGTAGAGCACCGACCGGAAGAACTTGCCGGTGGCTGATTGCGGTTGCCCGTGTGTCAGATGACCACCAAACGCCAGAGACATCCCCATGATCTTGCCGCGTACGGGCTCAAGCAGGGCAAAGTAAACCGCCAGATTCATCACGGAGCCTGACAGGGCCTGGACATTGACATACGGCACACCAAAGAGTTTCTTAGCCCTCTCCTGGGCAAGGGTCTCAACTTTGTCGGCAACAACATTGCCCTGATAGTAGCGCTTCTTGGGATATCCCTCCGAATATTTATTGTTGAGGACAGTGCCGAGAGCTTCAAGAACTGAAGTCGAGGTGTAATTTTCCGAGGGGATCATCTCAAGGACTTCTTTTTGCCGCTTTGCCTCCTCCCTAATGAGGCTATAAACTTGCGGGTCAGTCTTTTTGAGCATCTGCATCGGTATGGAGTGATTATACTGTTGAGATTTGCCTAAGACAAGGCATCAGACTATATAAAAATGCTTCAGATTGACGAACCGATGTAATCTAAACTACTGTGGTTGTTTGCTTAATGGCAGCTTGAATACTCTTTGCTTTTTAAGTAAAAATATCCTATAATTATAAGCTGACTATGGAACGATTTATCCCACAGGAATGGCACGAGTCTTTTGAGAAGGTTTTAGAGAAGCAAAAGACTCGTATACCGGAACAGGCTCCTACAAGAGAGTTTGTAATACCTCATTTTAAAATAATGACTGTATCTGGACCCTCCGGTACTGGGAAGTCGAAATCAACAGAGATCCTTGCTTGGAGACATGGGGCATATGTATTCAAAATTGGTGAGATAGAGCGGGAAATTGTGAGAGTAATTCTGGGCAAGGAGATAATTGGTTATGTTGAACGACCTGACGAGATTGACTGGATGGTGGACGAATTCCAACGTGAACTCTTTAGGCATGCAGATGAATTGGATAGGCCGATTATTGTTGAAGGAAGAATGGCAGGGATAAATGCCACGGAGGTATTCAACGAGATGGGTATTGAGGCTCCGCGCATAGCTCGAATACTCTTGGTAGCTAATAGACGTGAACGAATGCGACGATTAGCAAAGCGTGAGAACAGCAAGTTGGGTGCCGGTTCTAAGCCATTATCGCAAAAGGAAATCATGCGGGAGACAATGGAGCGTGAACAAGGAGATTTTGTTCAATTTAGAAAAGGCCATCCAATACTTACCTCTTATCATGGCATTAATGTTGACAGTCCGTTTAATCCAAGTCTACGTGATCCGCAGACTGGTAAACACCCTTTTTATGATATTGTAGAGAATAACTCTTCAATTGATGTATACCAAACATGCGAAGAGATTATCGACAAAGAGGTTGAGCTGGGGTTTGGCGAGAGAATGGACCATCGAGCACGTTTCTCAAGACAAGGTATTGTTTATATTGCCAAGTAAATTTACTTCTCCCACACAGTTACTTCTTGCCCCGGAAGCGGCGTAAAGAATTTTTTGTCTTTTTCTGAAGTGATTACCCAGTCCATTCCAGTAAGGTGCGAACCATCGCTAACCCCCTTTGACTGAATGAGGACCTTAAATCCCGGATCAAGCATCTCTTCGTCCAAAAATGCATAGTTACGAAATCGCCGGTCTCCTACGCCATGCGGGTAAGTTCGCGGTATATCGCGCTTTAGCCCGTGATATCCAAGACTAAATAGAAATCCGGCTTGGGTAGTATAGCCCTCAGTCTTAAGACCGGCTGACTGTCCCATCCTCTGCAACAGATGAAAATCAATTCCTGTTGTCACGTCTCCCTTCCCGGCGAATTTCTTACTAAGAATATGTTCCATGCCAGCCGTGTCTGCGACATCTCCTATTCCCGGTGCATAGAATCGCATTGTTTGCACCTTCCTTTCATCCGACAAACCGCACAGAGTGTATAACTCATCGTAGTCAATTGTTATGGCAAACCCCCGATCAAGCACACGAGAGATCTCCCGCATCCATGGCTTCAAGCCTTTATTGTAGGGATATGGAACACCATTATCGTGCAGGTGCGGGTCATGTACATCTAGGAATTCCCGTAGTTCCTCGGTTGGACTTTGCCATACTTCAGCAAATACCTGTTCATTACCCGCTGCAACATACATTTGCTCGAAAGTGTCAGCGTTTTTACGCACAAGCTCTACCGGGAATGCGTCGGGAAGTTCATTGGATAGAATCACACCGGTGATCCTGCCTAAAGGCAGATCAGTTGATGACCCCTGCACTATTTCTTTTGGAAATTCGTTAAACTGAGAGAGCCGACTTTTCTGTTTTCTGGCAAGCGTATCGCTCTGCTCAACAATCGTATAACGAAGTTTAGGCAAATCTCTGCCGTGCCGTTGGGAAAAGTACTTAATGCCATGCAGTATATCATGCGCCAGAGTGCCATTTCCGGCTCCCATCTCGACAATTCTGAAGTCATCCGGCTGACCGAGTATGTCATACATCTCAAGTATTTGAGAGGAGGCAGTCATACCAAAAAGAGGTGTTCTTTCAGGGGAAGTGTAGAAAGCCACTTCATCTTTGGGAATAGCTGTATCCTTATCGCCAATCGGAACATACTCCTGTGTGTAAAAACCAGGAATGTGAGAACCATCAGAAAGCTTTGCTCCATTAAGCAAAAGCTCCATGTACTTACCAAAAGAAATTGGTCCTGTAGCAGTAATTTGACGTTCAATATGACGGGCAAGTGGAGTCGCTCCTGAATCTACTTCAGGTGTATTGTTCTCAGCCCTGTTCCGCAGTAATTCGGCAGAGTTCATATGCTATAGGACAGTCATTATAACATGGCAGATTAATAAGTCAAGCCGTTTTGTGGTTGACAATAAAACCTCGTTGACAAGATACACCACAGCCGGATATAATTGATTATGGTACTCGATTTTTGTCAAGTGTTTAAGCCTCTGCAGGGAAACTTCCGGCAGGGGATTTTTTGTGGGAAAATATGACTGAACAGTCAGGACCATCGTCAGTAGTTAGGCTTGCCCGCTGGCAGCGCCGGCACGCAGAGGGGATCTCCCTTGAGCGTACACCTGTTGTCGCCATACACAAGCCCGGAGACCAAGTACTTGATCTGCGCCAGACACTCCTGAGTGTACACTCCGACGAGTTTGTCGACACACTTATCTCTCCCAGCGGTGAGTGGCAATACTACGTAGAAGAACACCTCAACCCGTATGACATGCAACCCCGCGAACTACTGGCCAGGTTCATGGACGACCTTGAACCGGTATATGAGGCTGTATCACTGTCGCTTGACGCGCTGAAACCTTACGGATACAACCGCCATGACAGACAACATGCGGAGAAGGTCGGAGAAACAGGATTATATCTCCTCGAAGCAGGTGGGTATGATTTGAGTGTCCAGAGGCGGTTTGCCGCCGCCGCTGCTGCACATGATCTGGGAAACCTCCTTAGTCGATTTAGCCAATCGGTACTTGCTCCTCAGGTTTTTCATGGACTCTATCCAAATCTGGCCTTCTCTAAAATGGACTGGGCAAAGATAGAACGCGCCGTTAAACGGCACGAAGAGGATGTCGCCAACGGCCTCAACGAATCAAACCAAAGGCACACCGACCCTCTGTCACTCGATAAAAGAAGCAGTTACATGCTAAAACAGTTTGGGCCGGAAGGGGTAGCTCTGATTGCCAGCGATAAGATGCACATTGGACGGGATAGGCTTAGCGCAAAAGCCATTCATCCTGAGGCAGTGGACGCCGATAGTCACACCGCCACCAACCTCCTGCTTGGGACAACTCATACTGAGGCAAAGGGAGACAAGTTCATCTGGAGATTGGATTTTAATCCGGAGATAAACGAAACGGAACTGCCAAAACTCCGTGGCTTGGCTCTCCCGCACAGTAGCAGAAACGGATACAAAGCGTACGTCTCACGTCATACCCACGAACTCTACAGGAGTGAGGGTAAGCCTCATTTCAAATCAACTGTTGAAAATTTTTTTGAAATTTATAGCGGCAGAGTTGCCTTAACTGTTGAAAGTATCTTCGCACTTTTACCCGGCATTGATGTTTTTGAGATGGGATTTACCGACCAATCCGCAGCCAGCGGTTTCGTATTTAATGCCTCGGCATCTATTACCAGATATGGCAGGGACGGCTTTTCAGACAAAATCCTCTCCTATCTTGCGACGCTCCAGAATACTCCGCATTTCCATACCTCACGCAAGGAGCTAAGAAGGACGTGAAACAAAAAACACTCATTACCATCATCGGGAATGTCGCATCCGGCAAATCAACACTCACCAGCCTGCTTTCAGACCACCTTTCCCTGGAAAAGCTGGAAGCAGATAACCTGTTCCAGACAGAAAATCCATTGGCAGAAACGTTCCTCTCCGACATGAAACGGTGGGGATTTACCAACGAAGTTTGGATGACTTACCACAGGGCCCGTCTTATCGCAGAAAATGTAACCCGGTCAGCCGGCTCGCAGATTATTATCGATAGTGGGCTTTTTATGAACTGGGTCTACGCGTATAGTCATTTTGCTGCCGGCATTCTTACTAATCATGAATGGGAACTTTATCAGGAAATCTATGAGATGGCTGAAAACAATTTTTCCTCTTATGCACAGATAGTTATTTCTCTGCAGTATCCTCTTCCTACGCTTTTAGAGCGGATCAGCAAACGAGGACGGGATTATGAACTCCGGCAATATCGGGAAGAGTATCTCATACGACTTGCAGCCGGCGTCGAGAGTGTTGAAAGTAAAATTTCGGCTTCTAATATCCCGCTTATAATTATCACGGATAAAGAAATACAACATTTTGATCAGGGCAACGATGGCTTACTATCTATCGCGAAAAAACTGGCTCCCCACCTCACATAAACACTATTTTTCAAGCGTTAGAAACGTGTAGTCATATTTGTCCCCGCCATGGTCGTCCCGTTCAACTACTTTGCCGAATTCTTGGTATTCAGGAAAGTACGCGTCTCCGGTGACGCGAGCATGGACAATGGTCAAGTAGAGTCTGTCTGCCATGCCTATAGCCTGGGTAAATATCTGCCCACCGCCGATGATAAATATTTCCTCACTTCCCTCCGCGCTCTCGGCTTCGACCAATGCTTCCTCAAGCGAATGCACAATAACTGCGTCTTCTACCGCATAATTTAAGTCCCTTGAAATGATGATATTGGTTCTGCCCGGCAGAAGTCTTCCTATCGACTCAAACGTCCGTCGTCCCATGATGACAGGATGTCCTGTCGTCAAGTTCTTGAAACGCTTCAGGTCTTCGGGGATATGCCAGGGCAGTTTGTTGTCCCGTCCAATCACCCTGTCTTCTGTCATGGCCGCGATAATGCTAATTCTCTGTTTCATAATGGCGGAAAACTCCCTCGATATCATGAATCAGATCACTCGTATCAGTATACATAATGAGTTTACTGCTGATAAGAGACAAAGACTGCGAGGGACGCATGCCGTCTTTGTGATGACAGATAATTGGTATGTTCAGAAGATCGGCCCAGCCAAGTTCTATCCCCTGGCCGGTTGACGGGTAGGAAACCTCGGCGAGAATGAGATCACACTCCCCACTTTGGAAAAACTGTTTTGTCGGATATGGCTCTTCTCTTCCTTCCTCATGCGGAAAAATAAAGGTATGGTTCTTAAAAAAATTCGCGCTTCTGATCGGCTCATAGAGTTCTTTCTCAAAATCGAATTCTCTTGAATGAGACACATAAATCGTCATATGACACCTCCAATCATTGCTCTGCCTGTATTGTATAAATATGCATTGTCTCTGTAGTGATGTATCAATACATCACTACAATTTTTTTTATTTGCGAAACCAGTCCTTGACATATTTTGATCCATGTCCAATTCTTGTTCTTTCTCTATTTTCCGCCTTCTTTATCCTCTCAAGCGCAGTCAACAGCCCACCATGCCCTTCCTCTAGTATCCTTTTGACTCGAGAAACTGTTTGTGTGCTCGTTTTTGTCTTACTTGCAACACTCCGAATATCATGCCCTTCAAGCAGGAGACCGGCAATATGCCAACGTCGCTTGAGCATCCTCAGTTCAGACTTGGTTACAATATCCTTAATAAATATTTTTGCCTCTTCAACATTTTTGAGAGAAGCAAAAGCTTCATAGAAAAACCTTACGTCTCTAAAATATAATTTATCTGAAACCTCAGATCGCGGCTTGCCCATACCTATCTCTATTTTAGCATAACGCATCCTGTATCCATGTATCAATACATCACTACATTTAGCATCTCATATTACATAATCCTTTACTTGTCATTCTCGTCTTCAGCAAAAGTGTTTTAACTTCTTCGAAGTGTCGCGTGAGAACGAGAGCAGGTAATGAGGGTCATTAATATTTTTAGCAAACCACTCTGAAGGATTTGAGGAAACTAAAGATATTTTTTGAGCTTGTCGGCGTATTTCATTCTTTCCTCAGGTGTCGGTCGAAGACGTTCTTTTCCTGCTAATCCTCCGTACAGGTCATCCCCGACATATCGCGGGAAGACGTGCAGATGGTAATGAAAAGCGTCCTGGTTGCCTGCCGGTTCGTTGTGCTGAGCTATGGATGTCCCGTCACATTTGTAGGCTTTTTTCAGTGCAATCGCCACCTTCTTCGCCACTTTGGCGATCTGTGCCAGATACGTGTCATCCATGTCATAGATATTTTCAAAATGTTTGTTGGGGATGACTATGACATGCCCCATGTTGTGGGGTCTGAAAAATGAATTGACGAGTGCAGTCACCAGTTCGTCTTTGTAAATAATATCCGTTTGTACAACCATCGTCTCGGGACCTTCTCTGCCTTCTGCCGCTATGCATAACGGACAAGCATAATTTTTGGTCGCGTGATTATACATACTGCCTAGCCTCATGAACAGCCTTTTCAATATTGGGAAGAAGGTTGAGTTTGGAAAGACCGTCTATCTTCACCCACTCAGGGGTGGTCTCTGATGAATTCTTGAGGGCACCAGTAAATGATCTGCAGATGAGGACCGTAAGGGATGCTGTAACCATGCCTATCCCTTTTCTCTCAAATGTGCCTGTGTATGTGTTATCAGGGTATGACGCTAATTGATCTTCCAATGTTACAAGTCCTGTCTCCTCCTGAAGTTCACGCACAGCTGCCTGCAATTCAGTCTCACCGGGATTTAGCCTTCCCGCCGGGAGTCCATATGTGCCTGTAACATGCCCTGCTCCATTCTCATGACGCACCAAAAGAACGGTATCACCCTGGAAAAGCACTACACCCACAGCCAGAGGAAACGTCTTCATTTCTTAACCTTTAAAATCCTCCAATATTTGCGACTTCCGCCTTGATTGAAGGATGAGGATCATAGTTTTCTAATGTAAAGTCTTCTAAAGTAAATTCGTCAATATTTTTTATTTTGGGATCTAACTTCATGGTTGGAAATGGTCGAGGTTTTCGAGAAAGCTGTTCTCGTACCTGATCAAAATGATTTGAGTATATGTGCGCATCTCCAAGAAAATGAACGAATTCTCCAGGCTCAAGTCCCGCTACCTGTGCAACCATAAGAAGTAGCAATGCATAACTTGCAATATTAAACGGAACTCCCAAAAACATATCACCACTCCGCTGATACATACCGCAGTTCAATTTATTACCCTCTGTCACCGAAAATTGATACATGGTATGACAAAATGGCGGAACTTCGCTCGCATTTCCTTTTGATGCCATTGCATAAATAAAATCCGGGTTCCAAGCAGATACAACATACGATTTTCTAAATGGCTTTGATTTTAGACCATCAATAACCCAACCCAGCTGATCGATCTCACGCCCATCACTTGCTGGCCAACGCCTCCACATCTGTCCATACATAGTCTTAATATTCCCCCACTCTACTACAAAAGGATCATCTACAGGCAACTCCTTCAATTTAGCAATAAACACATCCTGTTCTAAATCTTTTTTTGGATCATTTCCTAGACAGTGTTTATGATACCGTTTCCAGGCCCATTCGTCCCAAATGTGCACATTATTGTCTACTAAAAATTTAATATTAGGATTACCTTTCAAAAACCATAACAGCTCTATAATAATACCGCGGGTAAACACTTTTTTTGTGGTTAAAAGAGGAAATCCTTTAGAAAGATCAAAGCGCATTTGTCTGCCAAATACCGAGCGAATATATGGTTGTTTTTCCCCTTTTTTCTTATATTCTGCGAGAACCTCTGGAGTGAAAAATAATTCTTTATCAGATCCGTTTGTAACAATATCTTGCAAGATATTTAAATACTGATATTCGGGATGCGTCGCGTCTGCCATCTACACTGTCATTTTTAGCGTATTTTGCTGATTTTTACAAGAGCTTGGAAAAGTCACTAAGAAGATATGCCAAGATGATTTTCAATTTTTACCACCCGTTTCAGCGTTTTCACATTTTCTTTATCCAGAAAGTTCGTCACTAGCCTTATTTCCCCTTTTAACTCTTTATGCATTCTGGTAGTTTTTATCTCAATATTTTTTACCCTGTCTTTCACTTGGTCAATGTTCTCTTGTATGAGAACTTTTGACATCGTGAGGTCTGTTTGTATATCATCTTTTGCCACGGTGACTTCATTTTCTATCTCCTCACGTACAATATGTCTTATCTGTTCTAAATCACTTTTTGTTAACATACTCTTAATATATCTTTTTTACCAATGATTAACAAGAAAACAAACGCTATCTTAATGGCACATATCCTTTCTACCTACAGTTTGCTCTAGATACTAGATACTAGATACTAGATACTAGATACTAGATACTAGAAATTATACCTGTACTTCTTTTTTCTTGGCGTTGACCCTACCGCCCTGCCACTGCCCGCGGTACAGGTTGCCGCCGCCCGCGACTTCTGCAAATTGCACATGGATGATACGGGCTCCCATCTCGATAGATACCGGTACCGGTCCTTCGTTCTTGAGACCAAATGTCAGACCCCCGCAGTAACCGGGCGGGATATTGCCCGTCCTGATAAAAATACCGCTTCTGAAGGTGGTTGAGCGAGGCTTCATGTTGGCAGTAAGATTTTGCGGCATATTGACACTTTCAATGGTCTTTACCAGATAAAAATCCCCCGGTTTGATAACGACCGTTCGCGTCTCACCCGCCACATACTTTTCCACCAGAGTCACATCTGCAGTCTTGCGCTCGGTTTCGCCCAAAAACCCCTCACCTGAGATTCTGTACACCTCGCCCAGCCTGAGGTCAAACCCGGCTCCCTCCGGATTGGTCAATTCCCGATCAGACAGGTTCTCCACCAGTTTCTGGCTTTTAACAAGCTCCAGTATTAGTTTAGGTCCCAGTATCATATTAGTTCTTTACATTAAATGTCTTTTCCTTCTGTGATTTTTTAGTAGACAGTACTTTTTCAATAACCGTTAATACTTCTTTTGAGACAACATTAACAGGTTGTTCCGCGTTAATTACGAAAAATTCTGATGGAAACTTTTCAAGCATCCATTGGTAGCCGTTTCTCACTTTCTCGAGTGTAGCTCTCTTTTCATAATATTCTGGTGATACTCCCATATTTCGAATTCGGGAAATTGCGGCATCTGCTGAAACCTCCAAATAAAAAGTAATATCCGGGACAGTGTGTTGATAATACATGGAGAGTATGCTTTGGGCAACCATCAGGTTATACCCCACTTCTGTCGATTGATTTGTCTCCATCCAGTCCATAATTCCGTAAGGAACTGAGGACCAGAAACATCGATGTGAAAGCACCGTCTCACCTCGCTCCAATGCCGGTAGGATAATATCCTGCTGGTGGCTAATACGGTCTGCACTGAATAAATATTGGATAGCGGTCGCCGGCAAATGTGCCCGTTTTTGCAGCACATCATTTATTAATCTTCCTACAGGTCCAGTGCGACGAGGCTCATTAACAACTGTATATGACATTTTCTTCTGCCTACAGTAATTTGCCACAAGATCAAGTTGCACCGTCTTGCCAGCGCCATCTATTCCCTCAAAAGCCACATATAATCCTTTGTAGGGGTTTCTTTTGAAATCTAGTTTGAGATTAACATTATAGTTTTCCATTAAGCTTTTTTTCTACTACAGATCTTATCTGCTCAAACACCGCGTCTTCCGGCTTTTCTCCATCAATAATAATAAATTCTTCCGGAAATTGCACTACCTCCCATTCATATCCCTTCGCAATCTTCATAAGCTTTTCTTTCTTCTCATATATCTCCATTTGCTTTCCCATACCAAGCAAACGTCGCATTGCAGTAGCTGCATCTATCCGCAGGTAAAATGTAATATCCGGAACAATAAATTGGTGATACAAAGATAACAGCCCGTGCGCCACATCGATAACCCGGCCGTCATTTGAGTCGTAATCAGGTAAATCTCTGTCCAGCATGCCATACGGCAAATTCGACCACAGACAGCGATGCGTAATAACTACATTCCCAGCTTCCAATGCGGGGTAGACAATATCACGATGGTTGGCAATCCTCTCGGCCGTATACAGATACTGCATTGCCTCAAGAGGAACATGTACTTTTGCCTGGAGTATCTGGTGAATAAGAATACCGATTGGACTTTCTTCTTTTCTTGGTTCAGATGTCGCAGTTACATTTTTCCCTTTACTTTCAAGGTATTTCTTTAATTTACCTGCTTGTGTAGACTTCCCTGAACCGTCAATTCCTTCGAGTGCAAAATATAGGCCTTTATAGGGATTTCGTCTCAGCTCGATGTCAACAGAAACGTGGTACTTCATTCTTATTCTTTGTAAATTCTTGACTCGTTGGGGCCGTCCTGAATCTTGTATTTGGCGTGTGTTTTCTTGCCGTATGGCACCTCCGCCGGACTTGAGAGCTCTTCAAATGCCATGGCGCAGATCCGCATCCCCACAGTCAGTGCCACCGCCATCCGGCCCAGATTGCCAAGCTCCAGCACACACTTGCCGTCCCACCCGGGATCAAATGTACTGGCAGTTGAGTGGACCACTATACCGAGGCGGCCTAAAGACGAGCGTCCTTCCAGGCGGCCCATTAAATCATCAGGGATCGTCACTTTTTCAAGCGTCACAGCCAGGACAAAGTCCCCCGGCTGCATGATGAACTGCTCGCCGTCCTGAAGTACTATTTCTCTTGTAATCTCATTTGAGAAATCTTTTTTGGCAGGATCAATGTAAGGCTTCCGGCTATGCTCAAAAACCCGGAAGACTTTTCCCAGCCTGAGGTCAATCGAGCAGCTGCCAAGTTGCGTCATGAGATCCGGTGCCGGATCTATCTGAATTTTGCCGTCCGCAAGCGATTTTTTGATATCGCGGTCTGAGAGTACCATACACATGAGTGTAGCAGGAAAAGGAGAGTTTGAGAAGAGACTGCTGAAAGTATGAGTTCACTCTTCCTACACATTTCCGTCACTCCGACCCCGCTTAGTAGGTGCCCAAAAGATCACCACGCGCTTTGGGCTCGCGATGAAGGTGTCATGTGGGAACTACTCTCTACCACAGAATTGTGATACATACGCAATTGCTATAGAATAAGAACATATGACAATCAGAAGACTCCTGCTGGCAGTTATGGCTATAGGCTTTTTAGTTTTTGTGGGATATGGAATCACTTACCTTCTCACGAAATCCCAACAGCCCGCGCCGCATACCGGTAATACAAAAACTGTGACTGCCAACACTCTTACCTATCCCGGTAAACCTGTTAAGATCACGGCAGTGCTGAGCTACAATAATGACGGCACTTTCTCCCCTAATCCTCTCAGGCTGGCGTCTCGAAAGGAGATAGGTGTGCAAATTATTAACAGAAGTGATCATGACATAAAAATCAGCACAAAAGAAAACTACCCCATGATTGATCTGGGAGTCTTACACCCAAACGAAGACCGGGTAGTCAACCTGAGTATACCCGGCACCTATCACATTGCCAACACTCTGACTGCGACTGAGACAGCCGAGATCGATTTCTTGGCTAAATAATTGTTTCGGGCAGACTGACTGTATGTCGAATCGTTTACTGTTTATCATCCTGATCATATTTGCGGTTGCGGATGTGATTCTTGCCGCCTGGTACTTAAAACTGGTTCCCGTGTCCGGTATTACACAAATATTATCCACACGACCCGAGATAAGTACTGTTTCTGATGTTCCGAATGTTAGTTTCTCTATAGCAGATAAAAATAGATTAGAGCAGGCATTAAACAAGCTGCATTTTTTTGATACCGGAAGGGTGGTTATAGTCAACACATCCCAAAGTGTCACGGTTAAAAAGGTAGTTTTTAAGCTAACAGCAACTCCTCAGATATACAATCGGATACAGGACGGTAAAAATCGCATCATTAGCTCAGTCGGCCAGATATATGACAAGTACGGCGAGGTTATGGAAATTGATCTCTATTTTTCTCCCACATATCTCAGCGAAAACCCGAATGATATTCTGGCCAAATCGGCAACCGGAAAGATTTTTGCATTCATGTATCAGCTTACCACCGGCTCTGCGCTTACAAATATGACAGACATAATACAACAATCAGGTGCATTCTCACGTAGCATAATTAAGGAAGGCGTTATATTTAGTGTAATCAAAAAATAATACCTATGAATCACGAGTTGCATCATCTTGAAACATTAGTACCTGAAAATACTTCCGGAGAATTTGTTCTCCTTAACGGGGGTGAACCTGGGATACTTGGACAAATTGCTGATGCTGTTGATAGGTCAAATACACGACAAAAAGGCTTGAGGAGAGTTACTAGCTTTTTTCATACAAAGGCAAGAAAAGTACTCGTACCGACAGCACTTGCTATCTCTCTCATCACAACGGCCTGTAACTCAAGCGAGTCCATATCAGTTCCATCTTCTTCTCCTTCTCCTAGTGATGCTTCTCCAATAAGCCTCGTTTCACCCGCACCTGAGTCTACACAGCCTGTCTTATCTGTACAGACCCCAACCGCCGAAGCGACCGTCGCCACTACTACGCAGCCGACAGTTGAAGTAATACCAACCTCCATCCCTGAACCCTCGCCAAGTTCCACACCTTCTCCTACCCCTGAGCCATCACCCGAGTCTACTGCCACACCGGACAAAGTGGAAGTTTCGCAGATAACTGACCGTCTCCCTTACGAATTAGCAGCACCACCAACTATTTATAAGGGGAAATATTTGACCATTGCGCTTGGAATACAAAAAGAATTAACAGACCCTAACAGGGCGTGCCAAAATCCCGCTAACGGGCAGTGCCCCGTTGTCCATAATTTTGAGTTCAATACCCAGGATTTTCCCGACGCACAGGAAAAGATGGAAGAGGCTGTGCTCATCTCACTTTTGAATGCGTATCAGCAATATTATCCAGACAAATATGGTGGTATGACGCTAGATACTTTAAGACAGTTGCTTGTAGAAAAAAAAGCACCGGTACTTGAAATTCCGTTAGGATACCTGGATGGACGTATTGCAACGGTTACGTCATCAACTAACACAGATGGTCTTTACTTTGACCCCAATCATTTTCCTGTCATTCTAAATGCTGTTGCGTCTGCTCGAAATCTTTTTTTCTCGCAGGGACTGTCTATTGGATTTCGCGTAGTGGGACTTAAAAACAATCCATCTCCCGAAAATCCCGGCTCGCTAATAATTGAGATGGATAACGAGAGTGGATATGCAGTAAACACAAAAGCTGACAAATACTTCCCAGAAGGCACTATGCTGGTTGCGCTTCAATTTCTACCCGATTATCCGTATGTTTCAGGGAAGGCTGGTGACACAAGGTTTGGGTATTTTAGAAATGATCACGAATTCCATGATCTGGGAGGAGAACAGATACGTAATGATCTAATTCCAATACGCAAAGGATCCGGTACCACAGCTGACTGGAGAGGGATCATAGTGTCAAAATAATGAATAAACTTTTATTTTTGATATTGTTTACTGTAACTTTGGTTCTTGGGTTGTTTCTAGGTACTCAATATGTCAGCGCAGACTGCTCCGGGCAATTCGAGTGTGGAACACCTGTTCAGGTAAACTGCTATGATCCCATTCAAAATCTTTACAACTGCGATCCCAACGCAGATCCAGACTGTTCGTGTCAAACACAGTGTCAGTCCACCACCAACCCCAAGTCATGTACCACAGGTACACAGGCTGCGTGCCTTCAAAACCGTTGCAAAGCAGGCTGCCAAGTTACTAATACCTGCTCCTGGAGTACGCCATCGAGTGGAGGATACTGCGGAGACGGCATTTGTAATAACGGAGAAACTTCCAGCAGTTGTCCGGGAGATTGCCCTGTTGCTCCCACCGCCACCCCAACCCCTGTACCTGCGTGTCAGTGTACATATACTGAGAGTTGCACCACCTCCATCAACACTCCCGGCACAAGAAGCTGTAGTGGTATAAATTCCGGCAGCACTTGCGTCTACGACAATAGTGGAGCATGTTCTCCAAGCTGTAGCACCTGTGTAGGCAGTTGCGGTTGCACGTATACTCAAGGCTGTACAACTTCCGGAGGCCAGTCGGGAACCCAGACATGTAGTGGATCTACCAATTCCAGCGGTACCTGCGTCTGGGATTCGACGGGCGGTTGCTCCCCAAGTTGTTCTGTCTGTACGGCGTCATCTGGCCCCACGCCGACCCCCACAAAAGCTGCGGCACCCACGCCTACCACCGCGCCCGCCAGCTTCTCCTGCTCCCTAAGCAGCTGGACTGTTGACCCGTCCACCACAGGCGGCGATTGCGCAGCGGGTACATACTGCGTGGATTTTGGCCCCAATTACTCCGGCTCATACACGACCCCTGTCAACCAATATTGGAACTTCGGTGACGGAGCAACCGGCACAAATAGCACGGACTGGGCAAATACCTACCACGGGTATACATATGGCGCCGGCAATCTGACGGTAAAATTGCAGGCAACTGCCAACGGCGGTAGTCCGACCACCTCCTGTTCAAAAAGTATAAGTGTCCCAAGCAGCAGCTCTCCTACCCCCACCAGTGCTCCCTCAAGCAGCTGTGGGACACCGAGCTCCTGTGGATCGGGCCAGACATTAGTGACATCAACGAACACCTGTACTACTAATGCCAATTGTTCAAGTCCGTATAATTGGTGTAACGCTGGATGTTGTACATACTGTAAGTCATCCAGTAGCTCTCCGACTCCGACCCCCACCACTGCCCCTGCCCCCTCCTGCGGGGACAACTCCTGTGATTACAATGCTGGCGAATCTTGCAGCTCCTGTCCTGCTGACTGTGGCGTCTGCACCTACTCCATCTCCGGCCAGGTATATAGTGATGCCAACAACAATGGTATCTATAATCCTCCCGAGCCATACTATGACTGTAACGGCAACGGCACCTGGGACCCGTCCGTACAGGAGACATGTCAGTTCAGTCTCGGCGGAACCTGCTTTGTATATGCCGATTGTAACAAAAACGGCCAACTAGACGCGACCCCCGTCCCCGAATGGTACTCCGACCAAAACGGTAACGGCAAGTGGGACGCCAATGACTCGGGAGTCTCAACCAACCTGTCTCTTAGTGGGTCAAAGTCTCAAACAACCAGTTCAAACTCACGCCTCTCCGGCTTTTACAGCTTTAGCAATCTGCCGCAAGGAGGCAACTACCGGGTAAGCGTTACCATTCCCAACGGCTATCAACTACGCCCCGGTACACCAAATCCGGCTATTTTCAATAACCTGTCTGGCAACCGGACGGCTGACTTCCCGCTTCTATCACCCACTCCGGCACCAAAAACCTACACTGTTTCCGGCAACGTGTTTGTCGACGCCAACTCGGATAGTTTGAAAGACAACGGCGAGACCAATTACGCCGCTACTCCCGTGATCAACGCGAGTGGCGGTACTGTCACTGCCAAGACAGACGGGACGTTTCAGGTGACGGGGCTTACGGCAGGGACACACAATATCTCCTACTCATCTCTGCCTTCGGGCTACCGGATGATCTATCCCAAAAACGGCACACCGCCTTCCTTTAACGTAATTGTCGGCTCCGGCTGTAAAGTTGACACCACTACCGGTGGCTCCTGCGATCCGTCAAATAATATTATTAACCTCAACTTTGCCATCAATAACTCGCTGCCTTGGTCACAAACCGAGGGTAATTTGGATGTTCGTTTTGACAGCGGTTTCACCACCAACATCCCCGCCTCCCCCAACCCTACCTGCGGACCGTACGCGGCCGGCACCAACGGCAGCCCCGCACCGGCAGTCCTCTATACCGGAGACGCCGATGCTGACTTTGGCAGCGGCCAGGGTACCGCCAACAACTGGCTGGTGGGCGGGTCATTGTATCCTGAAGTATACGGCGGCAAGTCTTCCCTTTCCGTGTCCTACAGCGCGCTCTCAAACAAGCTGACGGCAGCTAGTATTGCTCCCACAGATATGTCTGCCATTCAAGGATGCAGTGTCCTCAGTAACTGCAGTCTGCCTGCCAATCTCTCAAACGGCGTGTATATCGCTCACGGATCGGTCACACTCACCGGTGACTACACCTTCCCCGCGGGAAAGAATTATGTCTTTCTTATCAACGGTTCCCTCGTCATGAAAGGTGCGCTCATCGTCCCCCACACTTCAACCGACACATTCATAGCCAAAAATGACATTACTGTGGATAAGAGCGTCGGCGCGACCACGCTGTCCTGCAACCCAATCGTCCCGCAGATAGAGGGCATGTTCAGCGCCGGCGGTAACTTCATCATTGAGGGCAATGGTGATCCCGTCAACTACCCGGACAGTATGCTTAATCTGCAAGGTTCTCTTGTCATCAACGCGGAGAGGCAAGGAGGCAGCTTCATCAACAAGCGGGACCTCGGATCAGAAAACGGCAGCTATCCGGTATTCACCATCACCGCCAGACCCGATTTTGCGTTGCACGCCCCGGAGCTGATCAAAGAAACTACCAGGATCCAACAGGAAGTCGCCCCCTAAACCCGCCTGTAGTGAGTAGTGAGTAGTAAGTAGTAA
>JAKAMH010000047.1 GCA_021813005.1 bacterium | reverse complement strand
TTTAGTGAAGTACTTAGATAACGTTTCCGATGCAGACATAGCTGGCCTTAATATCCCGACCGGCGGCGTTTACGTCTACCGTCTTGACAGGGAAGGCAAGGTAATAGACAAGGAAATCAGGCAGACCTCACAGAGAGCCTAGAAAGGACATGGCAGAACCAGTACGAACTCCCCTCTGGGCGGTTTTTTACGAAGTCGTGCCAGTTGCCCGGAAATCATGTCTTCCCGCCGCTCTTCATATACCTTCGTCATCTCCCGAAGCAATACAACCGGAATATCGCCAAATGTTCCCTGCATCTCCTCAAGCGTCTTGGCCAGCTTATGCGGCGCCTCAAACAGAACGACAGTTGTTTTAAACGCCCGCCATGACTGCACAATAGTTTCATAAAATGCTTGCCTATGACCGGACTTCCGTGGCGGATAGCCCAGAAAGAGAAATTTATCAGTCGGAAGACCTGCCAAAACAAGTGCGTTGATGAGAGAAGACGGCCCGGGTATTGAACTCACCGTAACCCCCTGCGCGATACATTCCCGGACGAGCTTAAAACCGGGGTCGGATATCAGCGGTGTTCCGGCATCTGAGACAAGCGCGACATTTTTTCCTTCATTTAGCAAACTAATGATCTGCGGAATTTTTTGCGTTTCATTTTGGTCATAATAAGATAATGGTGGCACTTTTCCCTCTCTCCCGGAAAACAGATCAGGGTATTTTCTCTGAAGCGACCCGAGAAGCTGCCCGGTACGTCTCGTGTCCTCACAAGCAATTATATCCGCTTCTGAGAGAGCGCGGAGTGCCCGGATCGTTATGTCCTCCAAGTTGCCGATTGGCGTAGCCACGATAAAGAGCGTTCCCATACAGGTGCATTATACTCTATTGCATTTAGGCACAATCATGTTAGAATGATTGTGCTATGAGGAAGAAAATTCTGCACTATGACGCTATTTTTGAAAAAGAAACCGACGGAGGATACTCTGTCTGGGTTCCTGATCTTCCAGGTTGTGCGTCTCAGGGAGACACGCTGGAAGAAGCCATGAGTAATGTTAAAGAAGCAATGGAACTCTACCTTGAAGACGCAGACCCAGAACAGATTGCAGATGGGAAAGCTCACCGTGATCGCTTTATCGTGCCTGTTCAGGTAACCACACCCTAAGTATATGCCAAGTACTCCTCAAGTAAGCGGTAAAGAATTGGTTAAAGCCTTAGGGAAAATAGGATTTCAAGTAGTGAGACAAAAGGGTAGCCACATTCGCCTTTTAAGAATTACCGATGGCCAAAAACAGGTCCTGACAATAACAAACCACAAAATTATTCGCAAAGGAACTTTGCTTAATGGCATCCTTAAACCTATAAACCTCAAACTTGATGAGTTAAAGAAGCTACTTTAGTTAATAGAAAATTGAATTCACTCAGGATTGATGACATAAAACTTCGCAAAATGTTTTACAATTTTCCTTACGCCCCCCTGCTTCAAGTTCTCTGCATGGAGAGATATCATGGTACAATTAAAAACATAGAAACATCGGGACTCTGAGGAGAAATTTAGCGGAATTTGCGGATGACTGAGGTGACGATCCCCTGTATTTTGAGCTGCTTCGGATAAATCGGCTGCATGTTGGCGTTGGCCGGTCTGAGAATGACAGTTCCGTCTTCGATATAGAAACGCTTGAGTGTCGCGAGATTGTCGTCAACCAGGGCTACCACTATGTCCCCGTTGTTTGCCATATTTGTCCGCTCAATAACTACATAGTCTCCGTCCAGTATGCCATCCTCAATCATCGATTCACCCTTCACCTGTAGTACGTAAGCAGTCTTCTGGCCGCTCAAGAGCGTTGAGGAGACTTGAAACGTCGCGTTGGGGTCTGTATGCGGCTCAAGAGGTAGTCCGGCCGCAATATAGCCCATGAGTGGCAACTCCACAGATGTCTGCAGGCCAAGCAGAGTACTCTTGAAGTTCTCATCAGTAATTTTAAGTACTCGGGAGTTCCCTTCGTCTTTCCTGACATATCCTTTTTCAACGAGGGCTCTGACAATTACATGTACCGTAGAAACACTTCTGTGACCCGTGGCCTTGGCAATCTCTTTCAATGTCGGAGAGTAACCAAACTGATTCTGAAATTGAGCAAGAAATTCGAGGACTTCCCGCTCTTTTCTGTAAAGTACACCAGCCATTTATATAATTTATACGATGTTTCGTATAAAATTGTCAATAAAACAAACTAGTGCAAAGCAAGTCATACCACACCACTATCAATTATCGGCTATTTCTCTCTTGCCACCTAAGATTGGTGCCCGTCCCGTGTGCTACAATGCTCATATGCAATTTGACCTTGTTTCTCAATTTGAGCCAACAGGTGACCAGCCGGTGGCTATTGAGCAGTTAGTAAAAAACCTTAAAACAAACGCAAAACACCAAGTACTTCTCGGAGTGACCGGCAGTGGGAAAACCTTTACCATGGCAAACGTCATCCAGGCCGTTAAACGGCCAACTCTGGTCATTTCACATAACAAGACACTTGCTGGTCAGCTTTACCAGGAATTCAGGGATTTTTTCCCAAACAATGCCGTTTCCTACTTTGTTTCCTACTATGACTATTACCAGCCTGAAGCCTATATCCCAACCACTGATACATATATTGAAAAAGAAGCTGAAATCAATGACGAGATTGATAAGCTTCGCCTGGCTGCGACCACCAACTTGCTGACGAGAAATGATGTCATTGTAGTGGCATCCGTCTCTTGTATTTATAATATCGGTTCCCCCATCGAATATGGCAAGTTTGTTCTGGAGATTGCCGAAGGCGTCAAGATAGAGCTTAGGGATATCATTACCCGTCTGGCTGATCTGCAATACGAAAGAAATGATTATGACTTTACCCGCGGCACATTCCGGCTGCGCGGAAATGCCATAGATCTGCTCCCGGCCTACCTTGATAACGGTATCCGGATTGAGACAGCGGGAAACATGATTACGCGGATAACCGCGTTTAACCCACTGACCGGCGTGATCATCCAGGCACTTCCAAAAACAGTCATTTACCCTGCCAAGCATTACATGACAGACCCTTCTTCATATAGCGAGGTATTTCCCAAAATTGAAGCAGACCTGGAAAAGCAAGTAGCCAAACTTAAAGGTGAAGGTAAGTTGCTCGAAGCACAACGGCTCAGGCAACGCACAACTTATGATCTTGAGATGCTACGTGAGGTAGGATACGTTAACGGTATTGAGAACTACTCAATCTACTTTGATGGCCGCCAGCCCGGAGAACCGCCATTTTCACTGCTGGATTACTTTGAAGCATCATCTAAAGAGTGGTTACTTATCGTGGATGAGTCGCATATTACTCTCCCACAAATCAGAGGCATGTATAACGGTGACCGATCGAGAAAAGAATCACTGATTGAGTACGGGTTCAGACTGCCGTCTGCTCTTGATAACAGGCCGCTACGATTTGATGAGTTCATGAGACGGACGCACCAAATTTTGTACGTCAGCGCCACCCCTGACGAATATGAGATTTCTCTGGCAAAAGAGCGGGACGGAGCAGTCGTTGAGCAACTTATCAGGCCGACAGGACTCATAGATCCAGAGGTTACCGTCAAACCAAGCGAGGGTCAAATTGCAGATCTGATACAAGAGATCCAAAAACGCGTAGCCAAAAAAGAACGGGTACTGGTGACAACGCTAACCAAACGCATGGCTGAGGAACTTTCCAGTTATCTTGAGGAACGAGAGCTGAAGGTCGCCTATCTGCACTCTGACATCGAGACTCTTGAGCGCCAAGAAGTATTGGACAGACTGAGAACGGGAGAATATGACGTGCTGGTCGGTATTAACTTACTTCGGGAGGGACTAGATCTGCCCGAAGTTTCTCTCGTGGCAATCCTTGACGCGGATAAAGAAGGTTTTTTGAGAAGCAGGACATCGTTGATACAGACCATGGGGCGGGCTGCCCGCCATATCGATTCACAGGTCATCATGTATGCTGACAGCATAACCAAATCCATGAAACAGGCAATTGAGGAGGTGGATAGGCGGCGCGAGGTACAGGTTGCCTACAACCTGAAACACGATATCACTCCGCGCAGCATTGAAAAGGCAATTCGAGCCCGGCTTGTAGAGGAAGAGAAAGAAGACAAAAACTCAGACTCACTCGACTTGTTGGTGGAAATTAGCAATAATGAAGTGCTTCTGCCAGATCAAAGGGCTGAACTCATCAAACGTCTCAGACGTGAAATGAAGGAGGCAGCAGAGCGTTTGGACTTTGAGACTGCCATTCGGATTCGGGATCAAGTACGAAAACTTAAGACCTAACCGATATTTTTAATGAGCTCAAAAACCGGCTCCCCCAACTCCCCTCGGGACACACTAATGGCGTCCAGACGCAACAAATCAGGCAGTCTGGGATGGGATTGTTTGTAAAACAATGCTGTCTTTCGGAGGGCTTTCAGTTTCCAGGGTGTAATCGCCTCAAAGGGCGTACCATACGTGCTGCTGTTTCTGGCCTTTACCTCAACAAATACCAGTGTGTTTTTCTCCCGCGCAATAATATCTATCTCTCCTCCCCGTATTCTAAAATTCCTTTCCAGAACCTGATATCCGTGTCTTACGAGGTATTTGGCGGCCAGTTCCTCCGCCTGCAAACCGATCTCTGTACGTGAGTGTATCACAGATCTATCTTAGCACGTCATGGGGAAAAGAACAGGTTATTTGGGAAGGTGTAGATGGTTAAGTTTGGCGCGGCGCACTTTTCTCCTTGGTTTCTCTTTTACTTCCACTTTTTCGATCATCGGAGAATTGAGCGGCCAAATCCGCTCGACAGCAATGCCTCCGACCCTCTTCTGCACTTGGAAGCTTCTGCCCTCTCCACGCCCCTTGATAGCAATGACAACACCTTCAAAGACCTGGACACGGCTCTTCTCGCCTTCCTGTATGCGCTGGTGCACGCGAACAACGTCACCCGGATTAAATGCATGATCAGTTGTCATAAGGTCTGTATTATAGCTGAAATTTTCTATTTCCTCAAGAGTTATTTACTCCTGATACAGGCATCAATGAAGCCGAGAAATATCGGATGTGGACGAAGCGGCCGACTCTTATACTCGGGATGTCCCTGAGTTCCAAGATAGAATGGATGAACCGTCTGGGGAAGTTCGACAATTTCAACCAGGTTCTCTTTCACGGAGCGCGCACTTATCACCAGCCCTGCCTTTTCAAAATCCTTAACATAGGCGTTGTTAAATTCATAGCGATGCCGGTGTCTCTCGCTAGTCAACCCCTTCTTTTCATCGATAAAGTCATTATACTTCCTGTAGAGGTCAAACGCCTTTGTGTCCGGCTTAACAACCGCATCCCAGGCACCGAGACGCATAGTTCCACCGTATGCCCGCCGCTGCATAAACTCCTTCTGGGCCGGAATAAGATGGATTACCTGATGCTTACCTTTTGATTTATTTTCGCCTGTGTTGGCATCTTTCCACCCCAGAATGTCTCTGGCAAACGCCACCACCGCCAGCTGCATGCCATAACAGAGACCGAGATAGGGAATTTTCTCCTGCCTGGCGTATCCGGCAGCAGCTATCATTCCTTCTGCTCCTCGCTCACCCCATCCGATTGGGACAATAATGCCGTCCGGCCTCCCGACTATTTTGGCCGCGCCTTCTTGTTCAACTCGTTCTGCATCTATCCATTTTGTTTCTACGGCGACGCCAATCTCTGTCGCAGCATGATCTATCGCATCAAAAAGCGCGGCATAAGAATCCCGCAGTTGATAATCTCCCGTTCCGAAGTATTTACCCACAATGGCAATCTCTATCGTTTTTGTTTTCCTGGCCTTAATTTTTTCGACAAGCCTTCCCCATTCCTTTACATCCGGCGTCTTTACCTCAAGGCCCAGCTTTTGCAGTATTCTCGCGTCAATTCCCTGTGCATGAAGAGTCATTGGGATCTCATAGACCGACTCAAGGTCGGGATTAGAGATGATATCCTCCGGGTGCATATTGCAAAACAGCGCAAATCTGTCACGCCGTCTCTTATCAAGATAGCGCTCCGAGCGAGCTACAATAAAGTCCGGCTGAATACCCATAGAATTAAGGGTCCGGACGGAAAGCTGCGTTGGCTTGGTTTTTGGTTCGCCAAGGTGGTGCGGTGTCGGGACGTAGCTGACGTGGATATGGAGGACGTCCCCGGGGTTACGAAGTGTCATAATCCGGGCGGCTTCATAGTACAGGACGTTTTGATATTCTCCGACTGTCCCGCCAAGCTCAATCAGCACAATATCAGCTTTTCTCTTGGCAGCAACGTTTTTTATACGGGCGGTAATTTCATCGGTAATATGAGGAATCGCCTCAACGTCCTCTCCGTCATATTCAAAACGTCGCTCCCGATCAATGACCGTCTGATAGATACGGCCCATGGTGACAAAATTTTCCTGGCCCATATCTTCATGGAGAAACTTTTCATAAGAGCCGATATCCATATCTGCTTCAGTGCCGTCTTCACACAGAAAGGGATCCCCGTGCTCAATTGGGTTAATTGTTCCGGCGTCAAGATTGAGATAATTTTCAAATTTAATCGGGGCGACTTTATAACCTGCAGACTTGAGAAGAATACCGATAGAGGCTGCTGTGAGGCCTTTTCCGATGCCCGAGATGACTCCGCCTGAGACAAAAATAAACTTAGTTCTATGCTTGTTATGCTGTGTTCGGGGCACGATTTATATTAGCAAATGTCTACAATATAAGTCAACCCTGAGTTTTTGGTGCCATTTTTTCTGAACTGCAGGTGTCGCGATTCTGGAGAATTGTAAAATACTATATCAAGAAATTACCTGAGACAAGACCATCAACGAAAATTTGAGAACAGACGTCCTACTAAATACGACTTACGCACTTTCTAAGTCAAAATAAATTGCTCAGGAAGACTGATTTTTATTGAATTTTTGAGGGATTTGTAGCCATTGCAGCCCAGGTAAAAATTCTTTAATCGTCAATCTACCAATTAGTCCGTCCTTTTTTGCTATGCAAAAAGAACGAGACTTTGAGCGATGGAAGGGAGTCGAACCCTCGACCTTCTCCTTGGGAAGGAGACATTCTACCGCTGAACTACCATCGCATAGCAACTCCAGGCAGGGAAGGTAGCATGCTACCGGTATGTTTACCCCGCATTATGCTCGTACGAAAAAACCTT
>JAKAMH010000046.1 GCA_021813005.1 bacterium | reverse complement strand
GCTGCGACATCCGGCTTTACCTGCCCAGAATTATCAACCGTTGTCAGACCGTGCGACAATTTACCAAGCACCTCCGGCGGCAAAGTATCTACCGTATAGGCTCCCACCATACCGTATGTCACCCTTTTATGCAGAAGCGGAGTGTGTATGAAATACTTTGATGTGAAAAGAAGTGTAAAGAAGAGGACGAGACCAATGATAAAAGAAAAGACAATTACCTTACCCCATTTTTTGATGTAAGCTCGTATGAGCCAGATTATAAGTCGCTTTCTAAAGACAATCATATTTCAGATGTTGCTACTTGTGGAGGAAAAGAAGAAGAATGGATAATGCGGTCAGGACGGTGGCCAGTAGGATGGTTGCATAAATTAAGAGTTTTTCCACATTACGCTTGCTGCGGTACATCTCCCCACCGCCTCCAAAAACAGGTGATAAACCGCCTTCCGGCGCCTGCAGCAATATAGAGACGATAAGCAGTACGGCAACAGCAATTTGCAATAATTCAAGCAACATAGGCTTATTATAGTTGTTTCACTATACAAGATGCAAGTTTTTTAGGGTCGTGGTAGATAGGGAAAGCCGTATCTACCAGGTCGGCTGCGACGGTTCGGTAAGCAGTATCTCGGTGCGCCAGACCGACTGAAATATAATTGTAATGGAGCTCCTTCGGTATGAGGTGACTTTTATTTTGATTGACAATTACCGTGTCAAACGGAAACGAGCCAAGATGTTCTGTGAATGCCTGTATAAAGTCTAGCAAAGTGAATCCGGCTGTTTCAAAGGGTTTATTGGCGATATTTAAGACAAAAATCTTCTTTGCCCGGCTCTTCAGAAAGGCCTCGCGTATCTGGGGCACGACCAGTACGGGTAGCTGGTTGGTATAGAGGTCTCCCGGGCCGCTGATGATACAATCCGCCCTGAGGAGAGAGTCAATGACAGCAGGATTCACCTTCGGGTTCTTGGGTCGTATAAATATTTTCTTCAAACCATGCGGACGCCCGTACAGTGCTAGGTCCAGGGTCGTCTCACTATGGACACGCCTACCGTCCTTGGTGAGTGCACTTAAGTGCACTCTCACATCCGTGGCCGGGAATAAATCAGCCTCTACCCCAAACATCCTTTTAACCACGTCGATTGCTTGATAAAAATCACCGGTACGCTGGATTTCGGCCAGCATAAGTAAGTTACCTAACTTATGGCCGCCGAGAGAGGTGTTTTCCCGCTGAGGACCATTCAGGCGGTAGGTCAAGAGGTCTGCAAGCTCTTGCTTGGCCGCAGGTATGAGCGCTGCGATACAGGAAATAATATCGCCCGGCGGCATAATGCCGTATGCTTTCCGCAGTCTTCCGGAGGAACCCCCGTCATCTGCCATCGAGGTAACCACACTGAGATGATGCGGATAGGTTTTGAGGCCACGGAGCAGATTACTGGTACCAATACCGCCTCCCAGACATACAATACGTTTTGACTGTCTACTCTTCATTCGAATATCCAGGAAAAGAGTGATACCGTTAAAACCAGTATCACAGCGGAGATAGCATACGCGAAAAAGGTACTAAAAGCAATCTTTGGTATAACGAAGCCGGCGACAGTCGCGCCCTGAAACGTGAACGGTAAAATTGTAATGCTGGGGACGAACACAGTAAGCAGATAGAGTATAAGTATGTTGGTGATCGTTGAGACAAACCCTAAGGTAATGAGATTGAGCGGAAAACTGAGTAAATTCATAATAGGTTTGAGTATTAGAAACATAAGCGTGAGGAGTGCGCCACCGACAAAGAGTGTTGTCAGGCCCCCGTTTATGACAACCCCGTTGACGATAAACTGCAGCAAATAAAGCGAGATGGTATAGATTGTGAAGTGTTTGAGTAGAAATTTCATTTGTTACACGTATTATAATACAACTTACGCACTTTTTGTCATCCTGAGTTAAGTGAAGGATCTCATAAAAGAGTGTCTAGATTCTGACCCCGCTAAGCGGGGTCAGAATGACAGGTTTTGCGTAAGTCGAAATAATACAAACTTCTTGCAATAACTGCCACTCCTTTGTATAGTGTTAGGAACCGTTATGAATACTGTTTTATGCCCAAACTGCAAACATCCTGTTGAGATCAGTGAGGCGATCAAGCATCAAGTAGAAGAACAGATTCTTACTACTGAACGGGGTAAATTTAAAGCTGAACTGGCAAAAGCGCGGCTGGAAGCGGAGGAAAAGGCCACAGATCGAATCAAAGAGGAGCTCGGATTCAAATTGAAAGATTCACAGAATGAGATTGAGGAGGAAAGAAAACGAAATAAAGAATTAAGTGAGCGTCTGCTTGAGATGACAAAGGCCATGCGTGAGCTGAGCAAAAAAGATGATGAACGGGAGCTTGAGATGCAAAAGAGACTGGCTGAAGAGGAAGAGAAAATCCGTCGCAATGCTCAGAAGAAGGCAGAAGATGAACAGCACGGTAAAATAGCCGAGAAGGACAAGCAGCTCCAAGATGCCCTCAAGGAAATTGACGAGATGAAGCGGAAACTTCAGCAGGGCTCCCAGCAGACACAGGGAGAGGCTTTTGAGCTTGAGTTTGAAGCAGTACTGCGGGGAGCCTTTCCCAACGACAAAATTTTGCCGGTAGGAAAAGGAGTAAAGGGTGCCGATATTATCCAGGAGGTATGGGACAGCAAGGGCAATTTTAATGGAAAAATTCTTTGGGAACTCAAAAATACGAAAAACTGGCAGGAAAGCTGGGTTGAAAAACTGAAGGGAGACAAACGCGGAGTGAAGGCTGAGGAGGCGGTGCTTATTTCCGAAATTTTGCCAATGGACATGAAAACGGCAGGTTTCCGAAACGGCATTTGGGTGACCAGTCGACAATTTGTGCTGACGCTCGCTGCCATTCTACGAGCAAAACTCATTGAAATTCACTATGTCAAACAGTCAGTTCAGGCAAAGGACGGCAAAATGGAACTGATGTATGCATATCTCTCCGGAACCGAGTTTAAGCACCGAGTTGAAGCAATCATCGAAGCCTTTACCAACATGCAACTGGAGATTGAGAAAGAAAAACGCTACTTCTCGAGCAAGTGGGCAAGAGATGAAAAAAATATTAGGCTGGTCATAGACAATACGTACGGCATGCACGGAGACTTGAAAGCGATTATCGGACGAGTTCTGCCACAAATAAAGGGATTGGATCTTAGCGAGTACGATTCAAATGACACACAGCTCGTACTTGCGGATAAAAATAGTGATTCCTAAACCAACTTTCGAGCAGGAAAGCAGACTTTGGAAGGACGGCATAAAGTATGTCGTTGGTGTGGATGAGGTAGGTCGAGGAGCATTCGCCGGGCCGCTGGTCGCCTGCGGTGTCATATTTACCCCCTTCTGCCCAACCGACCCGGGCATTCAGGACTCCAAACTATTGTCAGCCAAAAAACGTGAAGAGCTTGCCAAAGTAATTAGACAACAGGCTCTCCTATATGTTTTTTGCGAAATTTCCGTATCCAAAATAAATCGGCTTGGCATTGGGAAAGCTAATAATCTGGCATTGCAGGCGGTTGTAGAGTGCCTTCTTAAGCGAGTGGGAAGTGCGCGGTCTTTTGTGCTTGTGGATGGACAGACAAAGCTGCGTCTAAACACGCCGCAGAAAGCGATGATTAAAGGGGACCGCCAAAGCATTACGATTGCTGCTGCATCGATTCTTGCCAAGGTACATAGAGACAGCTTGATGTCTCAGCTTGACCTAAAGTATGAGAATTATGGTTTTGCTCAGAATAAAGGATATGGCACGAGCGAGCATAGAAACGCAATAGGCATACATGGGCTATCGGATATACACAGAAAATGTTTCGCTTTAAAGAAGTTCCTGATGTAAAGAACGGACAGTTCGCCTTACTATTTCCGGTACAACTCTGCTTTGGGTAATAGCTGTTAGGGATGGTATGTCTGCCTTATTCTTACCAACTTGCTCTTGGATATTTCTCAGATTTGCAGCCACGTCAAACATCCTCTGCCAATCGGTTCGATCAGTTCGCTCTACCATATCTGTAGTATAAGATACACAAAATAGGTTGTGCAAGTGGGTAAATTAGCTATATTTGTATTGCTTCTTGTAAGGTAAATGTCAAGTTATTCCTTCATTATGCCCTATAATACGCCGAGGAGATAAAATGTCAAAAGAAGCATCAGGTATGACTATGGCACGCGGGGGAGCTCCTACAGTTGGAGTAGCAAAGAGCTTTACAAATACAGCTCCACTTCGTGTTGGCGGTTCGATAGAGCGAACAGGCGGCATGTTTCGAACTGCAAATCCATTTGGTAAAGAAATGCGTGTGTTAGTCAAAGCACCCGCTGGAGAGGCCAGGCAAAAATCACATCTGCGCGTCTCACGTTCCCGCCATCCGGGTCAACTCATGCAGCACAGGGAAAGGCCGACTTTTACTAAGGCAAGGAGAGAGAAAGGTCCCATGGTGCTGCCTGTATTTACCCCATCCGCAGAACACATATCGCGTGACAGGCGTGTTCCTGAGTCAAGGAAAAATTTCAGTGCTCTGAAAGTTGTCACCAAGGGAGAGCCAAAAATAACGGATACGCAAAAACTGCAGCAGGTCAGGCAGGAGCTACAAAAGCTTTCTACAGTTGCGCTACCAAAAATAAGTTTACAAACTGAAATAAGACACACTTTACCCCCAGTCGCCAAACCGGAAAGAAACGTCAAGCTACAACCATCTCTTGCCATGGCTAAATCAGCAACGGAGATACAGCGTGTGTTAGACAAATCTTCAGCAAAGCCTAACGTGTTGCACATGTTTCAAAAACGGCTGCAAACAAAAATAAGCCTTGCACAAAGGGGACCGAGAACGGATTTGGGGAAGCCAACCGTGACAGAAAGAGTCTCCGGGCAAAATAGAATGGAGACTTCGGCTCTGATCATGCTTGAGGAGTACGCAGACCTTCTCAAGAGACTTGAGGAGAAGAAAGGTGCATCGTTTACTCAGGGTAAGGCACAAATACTCTCAATGGTGGAATTTATTGCACTGGCCAAGGATACGCTTGAGCCTAATCAGACAATTAGTGTTAAAACCAATCCGAATGTAAATACAGATTCGAGGAATGACACAGCACTTAAGAGATCATATAAAGAAGATGTTCTCCCGACTGGACGGCAGAAAGACAAGGATGAGGAGCCGGTATTTGAGGAGGATCCCAATGCTGATGCGGCGCGAGAGCAGCTTGCCTCCCGGGCAGCAGAAGACGCCCTTAATAGGACGGAAAATACCCCCATTTCGGGCTATGATATTGCCGGCCGTATGCCTCGACTGATACTTCCGATAGAAGTACAAAGTGAAATAGTCCAAAAACTGCGCGTAGCAGGAGACGGGTCGTACCATGAGGTTGTTGATAAAATCGCAACAAGCGGAACGATATATACCATACATGACGCAAGGATCGTTGCAAAACAAGCGATTGCTGAGGCCCCAGCAGTACGTGTCAGGGAGAGGCCCACAACGCGGCCCGTAACCCAAGAAGATGTTGATCGGGTGTTTAGTCAGGCAAACGTTTTGCGTATCGTTGGAAACACAACTCGTAGCTCAGTGTAACGGTCTACCAACAGTTTTCAAAGATAATTCTTGACAAACAGAGGTAATCATTCATATGCTACGTGTGCATGGCATATTTTCTGCGTTGGAAAAAGAAATTAAGTCTTTCGGACCTTGTGACGTGGGCCGGCCTCTTCTTGCTAGTACCTTTTGTAATTTTGGGAGTTTTTGCTGAGATGTCGCTTCCGGGCGAAGCGCTGTATCCCATGAAACGCGGCATCGAAAGGCTTGTTTTAAATATTGATTCGTTAAATAAATCAGCACAGGCTCTCTACCAGATTCACCTGGCATCGAGCAGATTTGACGAAGCCAATAAACTGCTTGAGGTAAATTATAATCCGGATCAGTTGGCTGCCTTTGTCAACCAGGTGCAGGACGCAAAACTGGCAATTGAGGCACTGCCGGCAGGACCGCAGAGAGAACAGGCTAGAGCGCAGCTGATTGCAAGTATTACCACTTACCAGCAGGCTCTCGCAAAAACCCAAAACAAAATTGAGTCGTCTCTTACTCATAGCTCTAACTCTCAACCTGTGACGAGCCCAAAAACCTCTACTACATCTACTTCAGTTATTGTGACAAGTGCTCAGACGCAGTCGGGCATGAAAACATCAGCCGGAGAAGAAAGCTCCTCCGGTACGGAGCCGACACGCACCCAGACGGCGACAGCAGGAAATTCTGCCGTGCCCACTGCAGCGCCCGATGTGCAAGATACCCAACAAAGTGTGAATTCGTCTATCGCTCAGACAGCAGAAACACTTGAGCAAATAAAATTATCTCTTCTTGCCGAGTCACCTACTCCTACACCTACACTGACCCCTTCTTCCTCACCTGAACCGACGGAAGCTTCTCCATCGTCCGGGGACCGGCACACTCAGAATGACGCTCGCCAGGGAGGAGAGAAGAGTGATGCAAAATCGGACAGCTCAAGCCACAACAAAGATTAAGTTTGTAGCTCAGGTCCGCCTACTTTAGACGGAGGAAATTTCATTCTTCAATTTTGAGAACAGGTTTAAAGTTGTATAGAGGATAGCGACAAAGATAGTGAGTCCGCTGAGCGGACTTTCACC
Source organism: bacterium (assembly GCA_021813005.1). GTDB lineage: Bacteria > Patescibacteriota > Microgenomatia > Levybacterales > UBA12049 > JAKAMH01. Next base: position 604 of record JAKAMH010000046.1, on the reverse strand, counting down.
CCGCTTAGCGGGGTGAGCCGGGTGGGATTCTCTACTTCGCCAAGGCTTCGTAGAGCAAGTCATCCCTCGTTATCTTTCGCAAAAGCTACATTTTCAGATTTGAAAAATCTTTTTTTCAGGAAAGCGATACCTGAGCCCGTCTTTAAGTACTTCTCAAATGAAACTGCCTGATCTCTAGTTTGAAAGGCGCAATACCACTCCAAATGATAGTTTAGATTTGATTTAGTTGGCTTTACTTGACCTGTGAAGTGTCTTTGGAGACGATTTTTCAAATTGGGAGAGTATCCTATGTAATATCTGTTCGTAACGCTGTTTCTTAAAATGTACGTGTAGTACATATTTAGCTTGCTATCTGTAGCTTTAGCGTTTAGCTTGCTATCTGTAGCTTTAGCGAAAGATAGTGAGCCAGGGGGGATTCGAACCCTCAACCAATGCCTTAAGAGGGCACTGCTCTACCGTTGAGCTACTGGCCCGGTAGCCAAGGTATTTTACCAGAGATCGAAGAATATTTCACTCTTTTTAGCAAAAGAAAGAATACGCACAAGAATGAGTTGAAGTTATAGCACCTTACCTGTTTCAAAAAACACAATATACAGGGAAACCA
>JAKAMH010000045.1 GCA_021813005.1 bacterium | reverse complement strand
CATACAACGACCCAGTTTGACATCTGGGGGCTCCGGCAAGACATAGGCTATGAGGAAGTTGCCAAATCCTATGCCAGGCAGAAAGAAAAGGCACCAAAAGCACAGGTAGCCTTCCTACCAAAACCTGCTTAACAGTTGACACGTACTCTTGAGTTTGATTAACTACAGCTATGGCAGAAGCAAAAATACTTAAAAGCCCTACAGCCTTACTTTCAGCCTCGTATGAACTCTATACACAAAAGTTCAAGACGATTGCCCGCGTCATGCTTCCCCCGACTTTCCTGACACTCCTCCTCACCCTTACCGGTCTCAATGATAAAAATCGGGCTCCGCAACTCACAGCCCACAATCCCGGGTTGACACTGCTTGGGGCGGCTTTGACGCTTGTCAGTATCGTAGTCTGGCTTTGGGCTGTCGTCGCACTTTTCTATGTCATCTCGGAAAAAATTGATTTCCAAGCCGCCTACAGAAAGGCCTGGGAAAAACTTCCGTCCTACTTTGGTGTTTCGCTCGTAGCAGGTCTTGCAATCCTGGGAGGTTCCGTCTTTCTTATTATCCCCGGCATTATTTTCTATGTCTGGTTTGTCTTTGCGACGTATGTACTGGTTTTTGAGAAAAAGGGGATCATCGAGTCGCTCAAGCAGAGCAAGAAGTATGTACAAGGCGCGTGGTTTGCTGTCGCCGGACGTCTGCTTGTAGGACTCCTGGCTCTTTTCCTGGCTGCGGTTGTCGTCTCACTAATGGCAGGCATCATCAACATCTTGCGCGTCCCCCTGCTGCCTGATGTCATCTCGGCTCTGGGGCAGATCTTCATGACGCCGTTCTACACGATCTATCTCTACTTCCTCTACAAAGAACTCAAGTAACGAGAGATGAAACGAACTTTTTTTATTGTCCTGGCGGCAGTTGTTGTCCTCGTAGGCATGTTTATCTGGCTGAGAAACCGACGTACAGATGGCACGGTCAGCGTACAAACTGGGTCTTTACTGATCGCGAAAATTTCGACTGTCAGAAAATCCGGTGGGAGAGTTGACTGGTCCGCGCCAAACAAGCCGGTAGCATTTGATAAAGAAGTCGGAAAAAATCATTACGAAGTCTTCACTATGAACCCTGACGGCTCCGCTGAGCAGTGCGTAACCTGTAATAACATCTCTCTCGCCCACCTCAGCAACGGTAATCCCGCCTGGAACCCAAACGGTAAATGGATCGCCTTCCAGATGGTCAAAGCCACAGCCGCGACAGGCGCCTCAAACACTCCCGGAATTGGCGTACAGAGCGAACTTTGGATTATAACACCCGACGGCACAAAAGCTGTTAAGTTGGTTTCAACAGACAATTCACCGGATGTGGGAATTTTACACCCCCATTTTTCACCCGACGGAACAAAACTTGCCTGGAGTCAGATGTACCAACGATCCAATATCTTTGGCAAGAACCAGGAATATGGCTACTGGCAGCTCAAAGTGGCCGACTTTGTTGACGGAACAACTCCATATGTTACCAACATCAAATCTTATGCGCCCGGCGGTAGCGCGTTTTATGAAAATCACGGCCTCTCACCGGACAATCAGTGGCTGTACTTTACCAGCAATATGCGGGCAAAACAGCAGCACAAGGGCCTTTATGCAGACAATGACATCTACCGGCTTAACTTGAATACTGATTCGCTCGAACAACTCACAACAATCGGCTACAATGAACACGCTGAGATCAGCCCTGACGGCACGACTATCGTCTGGATGAGCTCTCGGGACATCAAGGGAGGCGGGACTGATTACTGGCTCATGAACACTGATGGTTCAAATAAAAGGCGTCTAACTTATTTTAATACCCCCGGACATTCTGAGTACAGCGGAGCAAGGGTTGTGGCGGCTGACAGCGCCTGGAGTCCTGATGGGTCAAAGATCATGGTGTATCTGCAGACAAACCTGTTCACACAAGTTGGAATGATTGATCTGATAACACTATCGAGCCACTACTAGTTATCCAGTATCCCGCCCCACTCAACTGCAGTAAATCCTTGTCGGGAAGGCACAGGGCTAAATGTTGGTGCTTGAACCTTTTTAAGATTATTAAGTGGCTTGAAGTACATAATAAATTCTATCATGGTATCCGGTTTGGGTGTGATCCCCACCCCGTCTATCTTCTGTTTGTCCTGCGGCGGGTAGTAAGAGAAGAACATATAAGGAGAGTTTACCTGAGAGAGTCTTCCCATCCAGTAAGAGACGAACTCCGCAAGTTCTTTATCGTTGAGGCCAAGCTGGGTACCAAAATAAATAAGTGTCTCCCTGTACCGGGGCGGCGAAGCAACAATACCCTTGACGGGTTCAGGCGCGGCGCGTTCGACGGCTGATTCGTAGTACAACTCCGAGTATGTTTTACCCTGATACTCAAGTCTTCCACCCGGATAGGCTGTGATATTCTGCCAACCTCCTTTGGGATAGTGTGGTACACTCTCTGTGACATAGCCTGGCAGACTGAGCTTGACTGAAACATTTGTAGGTTTCTCAGGATAGAGATAGATGACAGGTTTGGAGTCACACCAGGGATCTACCGGTGATACTGGATTTGAAGGATCTCTGATCCGGCCAGACACGTTAACACCAGGGCAACAATTAGGAGGTGGTGGACCTTCCGTGGTACAATCCAGTTTCTTCGCTGGTGCCTTGGGGGCTGGAGGCTGCGTCACATTGCACCCCTGCGGCGTTTGGCTACAAGATGTTCTAGTGATAGGAGGTTCTGTCACTACAGCCTCTGGTGGATTGTAGACTGGCGGTGGCGGTTGCGTAGGCGGAGGTGAAAACGTGCGAAGCTGCAGAGCATTTGACCCCTGAGAGTCGTTTCCCGTCGTAGTTGACTGCGCAGCAAGGACATATTTACCTGAAAGCTGCTCATCCAAACCTCTCGCCATAAAATATGTTAATCCGCTAAAGACAACCGTTACGAGTATCCCCAGTGTCACGAGAAGAAGTGAGGAGTCAATTTCCAGTCGCTTCTTCATGTCTTTCATACTTTCAGTATAAAAGAGGTTGGCTAGAAAAAGCAAGATAACTCTCTCTAATTGACAAGAATTCTGTGGTAAATTAGAGTAAGTGTATGGACGAAAATCTTCAGAAAAATAGTTTCTCTGAACAAGCCGGTCAGACGAAAACAAAGAAAGTCTTACTTATAGTGGCCGTAGCTGGAGCATTTACTCTCCTCCTTGTACTCATTGCTTTATCATTTCTCTCCTCCAAAAATCCACAGCCGCAGCCAACTGCACAAGCGGGTATTACGCCTCCGCAGTCAAATAGTAAGGAAAGTCCGGCCTCCACAAATCCTTCACTAACCAGCCAAACATACAAGCTTACGGAAACATTTAACCCCACTAAAGCAGCCACAGCTCTCCTCAATAACTATACAGTTAAATATCCCAAGGACTGGCCGCCTGTCATGACATACATTAATAAAGCGGGAACTGACTTTCTCTTCAGTATCTTTCCGGGAAGCATCTCAGGAGACGACGGCTACTTCCCACGTCTAGATATCAGTTACCAGGTGGCTACTCAAAGCGGGGCTGTCCAGAAACGGGCCGATATGGTACTGACGGATACGGGAAACCCAAAGCTTCAGGTGGTTTTTCATGGTTACCCTGCCATCAAGATCTCCGGACCGCTCCACATGACGCTTCTTGACTCAAATCCTCCGGGTGTGAAGGTGCAGGTATACAAGACATATTATGTCTTTCAGAAAGGCAATCTTGTCTACCTTGTGGACTATGCATATCCGGGACTCAAGCGCGATGAGCAATATGAGACTTTCTTCCAGGGTATTCTCAACACGTTTACCTTCAAGCAGTAAGTCCTTGCATCGACTCTCCTTCTCTGCAATACTTGATCTATGGACCCCAAGCCACTGCCTCCGGAACAAATCCAATCATCATCTGAACCATCCCCTTGGCATGATAGAATAAGCTCCCATTCACTCATCATCCTCTTTGTCCTTATCCTCGTGGCAGGCGCCGGCACGTACATCGGTTTTACCTCGTCTCAACCTCCTGGAGATTATTTTAAACCTGCCCAAACGCAGCAGGCAGCCAAGACTACACCCCTCAACCTCGCACCCTACACACTTGTCTATGGGACATGGGATAGCAATGGGTCATCTATCAAGGCGCTTGATCTGACCTCCGGTCAGAGCTACCTACTTGCCAATCTCCCCTCAAACGTCAAAAAGGTCAGCGTACTTGACAGTAATACCCTACTATATATTGATAACACGGATACAAAAGACCACGGAACACAGCTTGCCGTTTATGATATCAAGAAAAAAATAAGCACTCCTGTCAGCGGGACAACTGACGGATTTGGCATTGATGATTATGTCCTCTCTCCCAACAAGCGTTATCTGGCCGACTGGGAGGTAGTAGCCTCATCATCAGGCGCATTGTATGGGGGCAAATCAAGGGTCTACACTCTAGATCTCCTCAATCCCGAACAGAAGCGCCTAGTCTATGATGAAACCGCCGATCACCCGGTTCATTATCCACGGGGTATTTTGGACAACGGCACAGTCTACACAGACACCTTTCTTCCTAACTCGGGAGCCGGCTGGGCATATGGTATGAGTGTTTCCAACTTTGATGGTTCCCAAAAACAGGACCTACCAAACATGCAAAACGGTACCTACGGTACCCAGCCGGAACTTTCTCCTGACGGAAAGTACTTTGTCTTTGCTGGCTATGACGGCGCCAAAGGAGATGGTACGGCAGATGTAAATGGTTTCAGACGGGCACTTGTCACGCCTGACACCATAGAGCTGCTTGACACCGCGACCAATCAAAGAACCAAACTCCAAAATATTGCCCAAAATACCTATCCTGCCGTTTCCTGGAACAACACAAGTGACAGCCTGATTTACACCCAAGTAGCGCCAAATGCTGCTGAGATGGGCGTATATTCCTACGATACAACCGCCAAAACATCACAAAAAATATCGAGTAATAATACAACACCTAGCATCATAACGGGGTTTAGTAAAAATGATTTTTTGATAGGACAAGCAGGAAAGAGTGCATCTAATCTTGCAAACTTAGGTCCAACATATACTTCTGCTCTCTCAAATCTTGGTATTTTTGACTCCACAACACAAAAGAGTTCTTCACTTCCTGTTCTGGATCCATTTATTCAATTTGTTGGCCTAGAGCCTACATCTTTTTTTGAGCAGACTGCTTCCGCAGTGCCCCCTGTATCCGCTCAGACTAACAACCAACTACAGCTTGAAACTTTTGTCTTAAAATCATCTCTTGCACCGGTAAGGGAAAAACAACAAACAACTTCTGGAAAATGCGGTAGCGGTTTTCAAAACCCAGGAGATAATTGTGATAATCTACCCCTCTGTCGTGACCTAATAGGGGCAGAAGCTGAACAAAATTGCATGTCTAAGTCAAATGTAATGAATAATTCAACCGGAATGTCTGATGAGCAGATATGTGAACAACAGGCTAAAATAGCAGCAGGACATGGACCCGGTGAAGAATGCTTCGACTCCCCGCTCTATCTTTATGGAACACCGGGGACAAATGTTAGGGTAAAGGTGGTAACTCCTGTGTCTAGTAGCATCCCCGCCTATCAAGACGGATATCAGGTAACACTGGAAGGTAATGGCAAAATGACAGTCAACGGACAAAAAAACTATGACAAAATATCCTATGACTACACTCCGGCTCTCCCAAGGATTATTCCTCCCGCCAATGGTACTGCTATATCCACAACTAATTTGAAACAAACACTCATAGACTATGCAAACAAGTTGGGATTAAATAGCAAAGAAACAAATAACCTCATATCTGAGACACTTCCTAAAATTGGTAGTCCTTACGTCTTTGTCTCCTTCTTTGACCACAATACCTCAAAGGCTATTCTTCCCATCCAGTTCTCCCCCCAGCCTGAGATATACCGCAACATCGTCTTCTATTTCAAACAGCTTGGGAGTAAACCCACTTACTCTGTGGCTCCACCAAAGTTTGAGAAAATCGTCCGCCACGGCCTGACGGCTATAGAAGTGAGTGAGATTGTGGAGTAAGAGTAGCTCGGAATAAAGGGAAAGAGCAATTGTCCTAAAAGAGGCCTGTCGCGTATACCACTCCATAATCATTTTACAACAATCTGGTATATACCTACATCCCTTTGCCTTTCAGGCTACGAAGGTACAAGCCGGAGCTTTAGAGCAGGAGGGCTACGCTTCGTATATACTTATTTGCAACTCGAAAGCAGAGAGGTATATAATGATACGTGCTATGCATTCTTTGTGGGACTACGATCAGCAGACACTCAAGCAAACTGAAGAAGGACAAATAAAAATTCTTGAGAGGAAAATTAACTATGGCCCTGAGAAGGGTGAAAAAATACTATTGGCTGATGTGAGAAAATATTGGCATAAACTACAATTATTTCCACTTCAGAAAAGGCTCTTAGAATTACTATTATGGGGAAAATATCAAACCTCACAGAAGAGCAGCAAATCATTTTCCGCGAAGTAGGAAAAAACGAATACACACGACAACATTTCTACTTTTCGGGTGGAACCGCGCTGAGTGCGTTTTATCTCAATCATCGCTATTCAGAAGATCTTGATTTTTTCTCAAAAGAAAAGTTTGATAATCAAGTTATTTTCACCTTAATGGAGGAGTGGAGCCGGAGACATCATTTTCATACACAGTCACGAATGTTTGAGGTAGTCTATAAATTTGACCTCGTTTTCCCGCACGATACTCCCCTCAAAGTTGATTTTTCCTATTACCCATATAAACAACTCGAGCCTGGTACGACGGTTGAGAGCGTCAAGATCGATAGTCTACTGGACATCGCTGTAAATAAGGTAGTGACAGTTTCTCAGCGGACTGAGGTAAAGGATTTTGTTGATCTATATTTTCTCCTGCAAAAGTTTAGCATCTGGGATTTGCTTCAGGGCGCGAAGGTAAAGTTTGGACTTGATATTGAGCCATTTCTTCTTGCCGCGGACTTTCTAAAAATAGACGATTTTACATATCTCCCCCGCATGACTGAACCTCTCACGCTTGAGGAAATAAAATCATTTTATCGCCAAAGGGCGACGGATCTTGGCAAGCAATCGGTAAAGTAATGTAAATCGTCCACCACGGCCTGACGGCTATAGAAGTTTCAGAGATTGTGGAGTAGCCTCGCGGTATGTACAGTTAAATATCCGACACTTTGTATTCTCGTAACACCTGCTTTGGTGTCTTCATGTTAAGTCCCATATGGGGTCGTTTGTTGTGATAGTA
>JAKAMH010000044.1 GCA_021813005.1 bacterium | reverse complement strand
TTTGCAGTTCAGAAAATATCTCGCGGGCTTTCCCGACAAGTGCTTCCTTATTGGCAAGAAGCGGGAACACAGCTACTTTATATGGCGCCACCTTGGGAGAGATCTTCAGGACAGTACGATTTGCTTGTCCTGAGCCTGCCGAAGGGGCTTCCTCCGTGTAGGCATCAATCAGTATCATCAGGAGCAGCCTATTAATCCCGACTGCCGGTTCAATGACATGGGGCAGGATTTTCTCGCCCGACTTCGGATCTGTGATAACGAGTTCTTGTCCGGATGCCTCCATGTGCCTGGCCAAATCGTAGTCGGTGCGATAAGCAAGTCCCCAGAGTTCTTTAAAGCCAAACGGAAACTTATACTCCATATCCTCTGTCCGTTTACTGTAAAATGACAGCTCCGCGTCTGTGTGCCGGCGCCAGCGTAGATTTTCAGACTTGATACCCAGCTTGCCTGTGACAAATTGGTCCATAGTTCTTTTCCATTCGTCAAACAGGTATTCCCAGTCTGTCTCTCGAGGATTAAAGAAGTACTCTATCTCACCCTGTTCAAATTCAATGGTCCGAAAGACAGAGTTGCCGGGGGTAATCTCATTGCGGAAACTCTTTCCAAGCTGGGCAATGCCAAACGGTAATTTAACCCGCGTTGAGTCTACGACGTTTCTGAAATTGGTAAAAATAAGTTGCGCCGTTTCTCCCCGGAGATACCCCATACCGCCTTCTCCCTCAACTATACCAAGCTGCACGGGAAAAAGAAGGTTAAATTTGCGGACAGACGTCCATGCAGTCGGCTCGATTTTACACTCAGGACAAAAAACTGGAAGATAATTGATAAGGTACCCAAGCTCTTTTGGAGCAAGTCCTTCAACTTTTTTATTCCTAAGAGCATTTTGAAGCTTTCTTTTTGATGATCTAAGATCTGTCGTCTCTAATCCTATTTCAATATTCTCTGCCAGTGCTTTAATCTGAGATTCGCTCTGGTCTTCGAGATAGTGTTCAATCAAATGATCAGCCCGATAACGAGCCTTGCAATGCTTGCAGTCCACCATCGCATCGGCAAATCCTGACACATGCCCCGAGGCCTCCCAAATCTTGTGGTGCGAGATAATACTCCCATCTATCCCTACAATGTCAGGGCGGGCGTGGACGAAGTAGTCCCACCAGAGGTTTTTGATATTGCGCAGAAGTTCAACTCCGACCGGCCCGTAATCATATGTATTGGCCAACCCACCGTAAATCTCAGATCCGGGATAAATGAACCCACGCCTCTTGCAAAGCGCTATGAGCTTTTCCATCTTGTTCTCAGCCATATGCGTATGATAGCAGAAACGTACTCAATCTGAAAGAAAGGCTATTCCCTATTTTTCAGTCCGCCTTAAGAAGATGGAGCGGCTCTTGAGTTTGCGCTCCAGAAGCTGTTCGATATAATCCCGTGTGTTGACTGCGCTTACGTCTCCACGTTTCCAGTAGCCAAGCGCGGTAAGCAGTGATACCTCAAATCCATGTACCACTATGGCAATATCACCGGAGGCAGCTATCTTGGTCAGTGTTTCCTTAAGGAGTGTGAATACGTCCTCGTGTACCTGTCCTTCCGGGCACAAACCGTCAATAAGCTCACAGAGGTGGTAGGCAAACCCAACTTTATTGAGATCTTCTTTGATTGCCCCGTAGGTTTCAATTGTCTGGGCTTCGGTCAGGATGGGCACTACGGAGCCATTATAGAGCGAAAGTATAGAATAGTTGAGAAGCTCTACGTGAGGAGACCGCCTACTGGTGAGTTTTCTGATTCCGGGTGCTTTAATCTGCAGTTTACCCAGCTCCTTGGTAAAGACTGTCAGGAACTTATCTGCTTCTCCAAAGTTGCGGCGCTTAATGATGATAGCTTCTGTACGAAATGTACGCATAGTTACCGTACCTTAAGCTGCAGGGTTTTATCTGTCAGGAGCGGGAATGAATCAATCTGTTTGCCGTTAACTATGATGGTGTACAGATTACCGTCTGTCCCTGGCTGTTTCTGGATAAGTGAGGGCAGATTGGACGAGGAAACCTTGAAAGGCAGTTGGTAAGAAACAGTGAAAGTACTTGCCCCCTGCGGACGTACCGTCAAGAACCCGTCAAATACTGTCTTGCCGAGATCATCATATGTTTTCATCTTCACCTGCGAACCGGAGCTTGAGAGCATCTTACTTCCCTTCGGCACGTAAATTCTCAGCCAATTGCGCAGCGTTGCGTTCAGACAGAGTCCTCCCCGCTCCAGATTGCAGTCGGAGGGAGGATAGGGATCTTTGTAATTAATTGTAACCGTCTTAATAATTGTCCCGTCGCTTTTCACGTCTAACTGGTCAGTTACCGCCTCTTTAAGAAATAGATTGGTCTTGGCTCCGGCAAAGTTTGTGTCATTGATATGGAGATAGTCACCGTCAAAAGGCAAAATCTGACCGGCAGCATTCATTGCCTCGATCCCCTGCTGTGCATCGGTGTTATACAGGTCAAAGAGAATATGTTTTTGCTGTGTCTGTACAAGCATTGACTGGAAAAGCGGTCCCCAGTAGATTTTGGGGGAGGACGAAAGCGCTTTCTGCATGATCGCGTACAGCAGCTCGCCCAAAAGTCCTTTTCTGTCCGAGCGGATATAGCCCACGGGGCGGGAAATATTATTTTCCAACTGGTAGATTACCTGCGGACAATCACAGTGCGGATCGTTATCCGTTGTAAACGTGATTCCTCCCGCCGTTACCGAATTATCAAGAATTTTGATTGTTGAGACAAGCACGCTGGTGTCAATGCCGATGATCCCATTAACCGGCACATATCCGCCTGACCGATCATACATGGAACGAAATGTCTTCATCGACTGCATAAAATCCGGCGAGAGGTTTGAATCGCGCAGGTTAAATGTGTACACCTTGGGTAGGTAATCAAGAATCGGCTGTGGCGCCGGCGGCTTATTGGGAACCGTCGCGTCAAGCGTATAGATATCCTCTGATTTATCGGCATGGATGACGCCCTTATCGAGGCTAAAAAGTGCATAGGCTGTGATAAAACCGCCGGTCGGTCTCAATTCTTTATCGTTTTGAAAGAGAACCAAGTACTTCTGCGCATTGTCTTCCCCCAGAAGTGCCGGTAGCTGCTTGATGAGCGGCCGCGCCTGGTGGACAAATGTCACGCCGTCGTCCGTCAGGCTCTTCACCTGCGTCAGCTGGTCGTGCAGCTTCTTGCCAAATAAAATTGCCGGATAGTGCCCCGGATTTACCTGATCAATTTCCGCCTTAACTTTATCAAGAGAAACGGAGATTTCATCTATACGGGGCGTGATCTTGCCCATTGTCATGACCGCGGTCTTTATCCTGTCCTCGGCTGAACCTGACGAGAATGAACCCCCACCCTTCAGTCCCAGAACATCCGCGTACGGCTTAAGGGACTCGATGACAATTCCGACAGTATCCAAGCCGTACGAGCCGGCGCTCAGCATGTGATCGACGTCGTTATAGTACCAGCCGACAAGCGGCACAAACTTAAAAGGCAGGAGGTAATGGAAGTTTTTTTGTGTATCTGCAAGATCTGCTTTGGTTGTAGCAAGTTCGTCTGATGCCAGTGCTATATTTTGCTTTTTCACAGCATCATAGAGCACTTTGACCTGACGATATGTCTTGATGCCGGATTTATACGTCTTAAATACCGGAATTCCGATCAAGATACCAAGCACGATGACGACTGCCAGAACGATTGTAAGCTTTTTGGGGGATAGATTGAACTTCTTTTTTCGCTTTCTTGCTGCCATAGATTGCACCTCTCCCCGCTTCACCTGGTCCGCGTCGGGAGCAGGGACCGAATCTAAACTAATCTTATCAAATCCACCCATACGATAGTACATCATACCTGAGTTTTTTCCACCTTGTCAAGCCGCCAGAGACGGTCTTTCAGGCTATTCTAAGGTAGATGTTCAGAGTGCCCCTCTTCCTGAGATCATTGCCCAGGGTGTCCTTGCAATAATCACAAAATCATACATGATTGAGCGAAGACGCACATAGCGCGCATCCATCTGTATGCGTTTATCAAAATTAATTTCAGAGCGCCCGGAGACCTGCCACTGACCGGTTACGCCGGGGCGAACGGAGAGCACCACTTTTACAGCATCTCGGGTGGACGGATACTTCCGTTGCTGGTCACGCAGTTCGTCAGGGTAATACGCCCGCGGGCCGACGAGACTCATATCTCCCTTTAGCACATTGACGAGCTGAGGAATCTCATCCAGTGAATGTTTTCTGATAAACCGTCCCACTCTTGTCACCCGCGGGTCATCCTTAAGCTTATAGCTGCTTTTTTTATATTCGGCAAATAGTCTGGCAAACTCGGGGTTCTCCCGCAGCTGCTCATGGGCATTTTTGACCATGGAGCGGAACTTGTACATCTTAAAAGGTCTGCCGTTCTGGCCGATACGGGACGGTGTGTCTGCCAGGACTGGACCTGCTGAGTCCAGCTTGATGGCCAGTGCCACAAGGAGAATAACCGGTGAGAAAATTATGAGAAGAATAATGGCAGAGATGATATCTATCGACCGCTTTGTCAGCTCATACAGCGCGCTCTTCTTTATTTCTTTGTATGGCATGTCAGGCAAGATGTTCGTGAGGAGTGCCTGTCAAACCCTCTACGAACTTCTTCACCTTCGGGACTGATGACTTGGGACAGACAAGGATGACATCTTCCGTCTCGACGATGATCATCTCTGAGAGGTCGATGCCGACAATCAGCTTGCCTGTATAGTTGAAGACAAGCGAATCACGTGAATCTTTCAGCTCAACATTACCCTTCGTGACATTTTCATCGTCTGTGCCTGAGAGCGCCTCCTTGAGTGCATCCCAGGCTCCCACATCGCTCCACCCGAGATCGGTCGAGATAACTGTCAGACGGTCGGGCGCAAGCCTCACCAGAATTGCATCATCAAAGCTTATCTTCTCAAGTGTCGGATACACCTCGTTTAAGACTCCCTGAAACTCCTGGGTATCAAAGGAACTTTTCACCAGGTCTAACGCTTCAAACATATCCGGGACGTAGGCCTTGAAGAGATTAACCAGGTACTGTGGTGTTGTGACAAAATACCCTAAGTTCCAAACATATCTATTGTTTGCAAAAAACTCCTCTGCTTCCTCCAACTTCGGCCGGTAACAGAGCCGTTTAAACGAATAAATCTCAGCCTGATTTTCGTCTCCGATTTTTTCTCCCAGCTCTATCCACCCACAATTTTGATTGGCAAATCGCGGCTTCTGTCCGATGAAAACGAACTTGGAATCCCCGCTAACAACTTCCCCCTCTGCCATACGCAGCACTTTGCGAAACTCATCAACGTTTTTAACAAGATGATCACTCCAAAGTATTGCCACCGGCTCATCACTGAATTTCTTATCGAGAAGAAAGGCAACCAGACCGATAGCCGGACCAACATCCCGCATCGTCGGCTCAAAGAAAAAATTTTCCCGGGGGATAGTCGGCAATTGTGCCATAACAGTTTCCTTATATTTGCTTCCGGTGGCAATGTAGATATCTTCCGCTGCAAACTCGGGAAGAAGCCTGTCAACCGTTTCCTGCAATGTAGACTTCTCGCCGATGATCTTACCAAACTGTTTGGGGGTGTTCTTCCTGGAAAGTGGCCAAAGTCTTGTCCCAACGCCTCCTGCAAATACAACAATTTTCATAAAAATCTATTTCGTATTATACATAATTATCATACACTTTGCTCTATAAATGCAAGGAATTGTTTCTGAAAGGTTGTCAGATCAAACCGCTTGGCATTTTTCCGAAGATCTGCAGCCTTAAACTGCATTGTTTTAAATTGCTCTATTGCCTCTTTCAGCCCTTTTCTCGACTGAGACGGGAAAAGCACTCCCGTCTTGCCGTGGGTGATGATCTCGGTCGCCCCACCTCTGTCATAGGCGATAACCGGTATACCGAACTTTTGCGCTTCAACCATGACCAGACCGAAATCTTCCTTGCCCGGGAAAATCAGTGCCCGTGCCCCGGCATACTGCCTGGCAAGCTCGCGGTCTGAGACGCTCCCCAGAAAAATCACTGACGGACCGGCACGCATCCTGAGTGCTGCCTTGAGATTGCCATCCCCGACCACACGGAGAGGCAGATGCATCTGTGTTGCCACGTCAATCGCCAGCTCAACCCGCTTGTAGGGCGTTTGCCTGGAGAGGCGTGAAACAACCAGAAAGTACTCATCTCTGTCTGTCTGATATCCCTCTCTATTCTCAAGCTGGGCCGGCGGATAGATGATTGGCGCTTCACGCCCATAGTATCTTCGTATCCTTTTCTGCACCTCCTCTGATATCGCTATCATATGGTCCGGCCGTGTCGAGGCTATTAAATCCCACTTGCGAAGATAAGAAACTACCGGTGCAACCAATACACGAAACAGAGGATTTTGGAAATAATCGCCGTAGCCACTCCAGAGGTAACGCGTCGGCGTGAGACAGTAGCAAATATGCAGCGTTTTGGGCTTGGTGATAATGCCCTTAGCCGCCTCACTGGTGACGGAAATTACCAAGTCAAAGCCGTCAAAATCAAAGCTCTCAAAGGCGAGAGGCATGAGATAGGGATATAGCTCATGAGAAGTAGGAGCCAAAGGCAGGCGCTGCGCAGGGGAGGAAATTACCTTGAATCCTTTTGCCCAGGGGGCGGAACTCGGGTTATAAACCGATGTAAAGAGAGGCGCGTCTGGGAAAAGGTCCCGCAGCGCCAAGAGCACGCGTTCTGCCCCTCCCCACTTGTTTACCCTGTCATATACTAATGCTACTTTCATGTATTTTGAGGCAGTATTCCTGCATGAAGTTTATCATGAACTTGTCAAAAGACAACTTTCATAGACTGATTTTGTCTGGGAAACCATTTTCTGCCAAGAATAGGCCTTTGCCTTCTCCTTTCCACTGCGGATGCGGGCCGCCAGAACCGCTTCGGGCATGGTCTGAGACTCTTGCAACTTCTCTGAAATTTGACCCGGGCTCTCCGGATCAAAATATAATGCTACATTGCCGCAAATTTCTTTGTGCGCCGGAATATCTGAGGCTATAACCAAACATCCATTCGCCATTGCCTCAAGCGGTGGCAGACCGAACCCCTCCATCAGAGACGGTGCCAGAAGCGCTACCGCCTGCCGGTAAAGTGCAGCCAACTCGCCGTCAGAAACGAAATCCAGGAAAATAACTCGTGCATCGGTAACGCTGCCGCGCAGCTTTTGATAAAAATAATCCGTTTTACCAACGAGTAGAAGGCGAGTTTTCTTATCAGGC